>JBMNOT010000050.1:0-11701 GCA_050943225.1 Christensenellales bacterium
CTGCGCATCGTGGCGGAAGTCTCCGTGCTGATGGGCTGGGAAACCACCTTGGGCTCAAACTTCTCTATATAGTTACCGTCGCCGTCCGTCATGCCCAGGACGAGCCTCGGTTGATATAAAAAACCGCCGTTCACCACTGCGCTAAATGAGGAGATCAGCTGCAGTGGTGTCACGGCTATGGATTGCCCGAACGCAATGCGGGCGAGGTCACTTTTTTTGACGTACTTCTCCCCCATGACGATGCCGCCCTGGTCGGAGGGGAAGTCGATATTGGTCTTCTGGCCAAAGCCGAAGTTATAGATATAGTCGTAGAAAGTCTCGGTGCCCATGCCGAGGCCCATCTGCATGAAAGCCACGTTGCACGAGTTCTGCACGGCCTCGTACAGGTTCTGATGCCCGTGCGAGCGCGGGAACCGCCAGCATTTAATGATCCCGCCGTCCACCGTCAGCGTGCCGGAGCAGTTAAAAGTGGCACTGGTCGAAATGGTGCCGCTTTCCAGCGCGGCCGCGCACGTTACCACCTTGAAGGTGGAGCCCGGCTCGTACACGTCGGTAATCACCCTGTTGCGCGTCAGCTCGGTGAGCGTCGGGATATCGTCGCGCGGCGGGTCGTTGAGGTTGTAGTCCGGATAGCTGCCCAGCGCCAGTATATCGCCGCTGCGCGGGTTCATCATGATGGCGCTGACGCTCTTGGCGTTCTGCTGGACGTAGGCCTGCTCCATCGCTTTCTCCAGGAAGCTTTGCATCACCTCGTCCACCGTGAGCACCAGGTTGTAGCCGTCCACCGGCTCGATATACTGTTTTTGCCCCAGCGGTATGCCTCGGCCGTCCCGGTCTGCCTCCGAGATAATCTTTCCGTCCTGGCCGGAGAGGTATTTGTCGTAATAGGCTTCCAGGCCTTCCTGCCCGGTGCCGTCCTTCGACGTAAAGCCCAGCGTCTGCGTTAAAAACGCGCCGTTGGGGTAATAGCGCTTCACATCCACGGTAAAGTACACGCCCGGCAAGTCGAGCTCTCTCAGCTCGTCTGCCACCGCATCGTCTATCTGGCGAACCAGCCACACCTCCGACAGGTTGGCGGTGGCCTTCTGCCGCACCGTCTCCTCGTCCATGCCCAGCGTTTCAGCCAGAATGCTGACGATGGTGTCCACGTCGCTGCTTTTGATCTCAGACGGGCGCAGCACCACCGTATCCGCGTTGGCGCTCTGGGCGAGCACATTGCCGTTGCGGTCGAGTATGTTGCCGCGCTTTGCGGAAACCACCAGATTGCGGGTCTGCTGGAGCAGCGCCTTTTGCTGCAGCATCTCGCCCTGCACAAAGACGATGATCGCCATCTTCACTGCGATAGCCAAAAACAATATAATGACCGCCGTCATCAGTACCAGCAGCCGCTTTTTGGATTTGAGGGTTGGCAGTGGCACGCTGCCACACTCCTTCCGGACCCCCCTGACCGGTTGCTTGTTCGCCATTGGCCGTTAGTCGATACCTATCTTCTGTTCCGGCGTCGGGTACGTCATCCCCAGCTCGCCCACTGCCTTTTCCTGCACCTCGCGGAGATCGTCGTCCATCTCAATCTGAAGCTGCAGCTCGTCTATCTGGGCTTCCATCGACGCGATCTGCTTCCTGAGCGACTCGTTCTGCGTTCCGACGGCGCACACGGCGGCATACCGGGACACCAGAACGGCCAGCGCGCAAAACGCGATGATCACCACGAAAAGGGTGGATACAAGCCCTGCATGGGGCTTTACCCGGGCCGCCGTCACAGCCTTTTGAGCCGCCGCCCTGGCAGCGGGCCTTGCGCCCGGCCGGGCAGCCGGTTTCGCCGGCGCTTTGGGCATCGTTTTCACGCCCGCACCCGGTCTTGTCTGCCTCACAATATCGCTATTAATATATGCGACATTGCCCCGCATCTTGACAGACCGCCGGTCCATAGCCTTAGGCTGCGTCCATTCTTTTCTCCTGCTGACGGCTGCCTGCATCATCCCACCCCTGAAAAATTCACCCTGCGCTGCGCCGCACTTCAAACACGCGCAGCTTCGCGCTTCTTGAGCGGCTGTTCTGCTGTATTTCTTCGTCCGACGGCAATATCGGCTTTTTGGTGACAACCTTTCCCACCGGCGCCTTGCCGCACACGCATACCGGAAACTCCGGCGGACACTCGCACGGTTCTTCCAGATGCCGGAACGCCTGCTTGACGATCCGGTCCTCCAGCGAGTGAAACGTAATGACGGCCAGCCTGCCACCATTTCTCATCACAGCAGTAAAATCCGCAATGGCTGTTTTGATGGCGTCCAGCTCGCCGTTGACTTCGATGCGGAGCGCCTGAAAGGTTCTCCGCGCGGGGTGCGGCCCCTCCCGGCGCGCGCCTTTGGGGACCGCCTTCTTGATAACCTCTACGAGATGGCCGGTGGTTTCAATGGGCCGCTCGCCGCGTTCCCTCACAATAAACTCAGCGATCCGCGCGGCCCATCTCTCCTCACCGTAATCTCGTATAATTCGTTCAAGGTCTTGCTGCGAATACGTGTTGACCACGTCCGCGGCGCATATTTTTTCTTTTCTGTTCATGCGCATGTCAAGCCTTGAATCCTGGTTATATGAAAACCCCCTATCACATTGGTCCAGCTGGAACGATGAGACCCCAAGGTCCAGCACCGCTCCGTCTATCCCATCTATCTCAAGTCCAGATAGTATGGACCTGATGTGCCGAAAATCATCGTGGACGCATACGAGGCTGTCTCCGAAAGCCTTCAGGCGCTCACGCGCCCTTTCCAGCGCATACTCGTCCTTGTCGATACCGATCAGCCGCCCGCCGGGCGTGATCTCTTGGAGTATCTTCTCGGCGTGGCCGCCGCCGCCCAGCGTACCGTCCACCACCGTCATGCCGGGCGCAAGGCGCAGATACCGCACCGTCTCGTCCAGCAATACCGTCCTGTGTTCCATCGGCTATACACCGTAAGGCCCGAGGCTTGCCGTGAAGTCGTCGCTGCTCATTTCCGCCGCCATTTCCGCCTCCCACTTCTCCTTCGGCCAGATCTCCGCGCGGTTGGACGCGCCGATCATGACGACTTCCCTGTCGATGCCCACCCTGTCGCGCAGGTGCTGCGGCAAAAGCACGCGGCCCTGCTTATCCGGCTCGCACTTGCAGGCGTTGGCAAACACCATGCGCACATAGCGCTGGGCTTTCATGTCTGACTGCGGGATAGCGTTCAGCTTGTCCGCGAACTTCTGCCATTCCTCCTCGGAGTAAACCGAAAGATAATCGCCGCTGAGGTACGTGATGTAAAACGGATCGCCCAGCTCCACCCTCAGCTTGGAGGGTACAGCCAAACGGCCCTTCTCATCCACACTATGATAGTATGTGCCGATCAACGTTCCCTTCACGGTTTGCTCCCCTGCAGCCGGACTTTCAAACCTGCACCGGATTCCATTCTGGTATATATATACCCACTATATCACCACTTGAAACCCGATGTCTCCATTCTCCCCCATTTTTCCCCACCTGTCAACTAGTTTATTCGTTATCAATCAAAGAAATCCTTCCTGATTTCAAAATAAAACCAAACAAAAAATTCAAAATTGTGGCCGCCATTTCCGCAGCCACAACATATGGTAGAGAACATATTTTTGCCGGAAATGTGTTTGCATAAATATGAATTTTTGTGATTGGTGAAGCGGGCTGCGCTGTGGTATATAATGATAGATACAGTTCCGCGAATAAAAGCGCAGGAGCCGGAAGGAGAAAGCGATGGGCGTCCAAAATGTCAATCTCGGGGAAACCCCGGCAGGCGGGGCTGGCGGCGAACAAAAAACGCTAAGCCGCAGGGCAAGGCTTGTTATCGGCATCGCCGCGGCGGTGGTGCTCGCCGTGGTGGGCATAGCAGCGCCGATGCTGGTATATACCGGGCCGGCGGCGCTGACGGTTACGGTGTTTTCCAGCGGCGCCGCGGAAGTGGTGCTCAGGCCCGGCGTCGAGACGGCGCTCAACGCATTTCTGGCCTCGGGCGACGACGTACCCGGATATCCGCTGCGTGTGGACGCGAACGGCGCGGATACGGTCAGCGTATCGGTAGACGGCGGGTCGCTTTTTACGTGGAACGCGCCGGATAACGTCAAAACCGACAGGGGCTCCTCCTGGGACTTAAAGCCGGGCGAAACGGTATTCTGGTCGCCTTACGCCCGCCTGGGTGCGCAGGCCGAAATGGGCCCCGTCTCCCAATGCACGGTAACCGTCACGGCGCGCCGCAATGGGACGGATGCAGCGCAGGCGCGGCTCATCGTCCGCCAGACGGGCGATATGGCTTACAGCGTCACGTTGCTTGCCAGCGAATAACCAGCCAGCAATATAAAAAAGGCGGCTGGCAGCCGCCTTGTTCATATCCTCTTGATTTACGCGATAACGTCGCCCTTGTAGCTGATCAGCGCGGCGCTCAGCACGCCGGGAATGGTGGAGAACGAATCGATCATGCCGGCTTCGTTCTCGCGGATGTTCATCTCGATGTTGAGCTCGACGATGCCTTCCGAAACGATCTTGGATTTCAGCCTGCCGGGAGGCATCTTGCGCAGCAGCGCCTGCACCTCTTTCTTGTAGCCTTCCTCAAACCGGAGCACCAGCATAAACGGGAAGTGTTTCTTGGACCTGAACAGGTTCCATATCAGAAGCACCACGCCGATGAAGGCTGAAGCCACCGTCGCAACGGAAAACATCCGCGCGCCCAGCACGATACCGGCCGCAATAGCCCAGAACATGAATATCGTATCGAGCGGATCCTTAATCGCAGTTCGGAACCGGACGATGGACAGCGCGCCCACCATGCCGAGCGCGACAAGCAGGTTGGTCGCAATGGGCATGATCACCATCGCCGTCACCATTGTCAGCATGACCAGCGCCGTACTGAAACTTTTATTGAATATCACGCCGCTGAACGTCAGCCGGTAAATCAGCACGATAAACAGCCCCAGTACAAACGCCAAGCCCAGCGTCAGCAGCACTGTGGGCAGGTTCAGCTCCGTCGGCATCGTAAAGTTGTCCAGCACGCTCTTTCTGATCAGATCTGTTGCCCCTGCAAACTCCATAGATATTTCCTCCTAATCAAACTTCCTGCACAATACATATTTGGATATGGCGCTTCTCTGTGCCGTGTTCACGTTGTTCAGCGCCGACTGGATAAACGGCGGGAGGTATTTGTTGAACTTGACCTCCAGCACCATCGTCCCCGGCTCCAGCACCGACGCTACCGGCGCCTTGAGATCGAACAAATCCGTCAGCATCAAGCTCGCCCGGACATTCTTGTCAAACGTGACGCGCACGTTCTCGAACTGCGATACGTAGGCTTCGCGGTAATAGTCCACGGTGACGCGCGGGCGCAGCAAATTGTTTTTCATCAGCAGGTATATCTCCCTGGCCAGCGGTTCCTCGCGGCTCAGCAAGCAGTCGTAGTCCCCCGCTATCAGCGCCTCGCATTCCTCCCGCGAGAGCCTGATGCTGGTTTTGGCGATATACTGCCCGCGCTTCATCTTCTTTTCAAACTTGATGACTTCGTCCGAGAAATCATAGATCCGTATCCGGTACTTGTTCCGGACATCATATCCAGCCATCTTTTCCACCAGCGCCATCTCATAGGCGTCGTCGAAATACAGGCTGCGGATATGATAATCCCCGTTGGGTCCGGCGTGGGGATCCAGCGGCATCAGCGCCTTAAGCACGCCTCTTAGCAGCGCGTAGTCGCGGTAGTTGATATAGTATTTAAGTTCATGCCTAAAAGCAATCCTGCCATCGGCTTCAGCTGCCCTGCCCGAGCGCAGCACGACAGGCTGCCGCACCGGCTTCAATTCCTCGTATGCCCTTTCGCGGGGGGACGCCTTGCGCTTTTTCTGCAAGGGCTTCTCCAGCTCGCGGGGGCTTGTCCGCGTGCGCGCGGCAGCAGGGCGCGGCTTGACGCGCTGCTGCGCCCGCTCTGCCCCGAGCACCAGCTCATCGCGGCGCGGCGATGCTCCGCGAACAGGGCGCTTCAGCTCAACCTGTATGCTGTCCGCCGCTTCCTCGCGATGGGGTCTCTTCGCCCTGGCCTCCGGCTTGCGCACAGCGTCCGGAGACGCCGCGGGCTTTCCGGCTGCCGGCCTGCGGACGGCTTCCTCCTCGCCGAAAACCGTCAGCTCCTTCCGCGGAGCGGCGGTGTGGCGCGAAGGGCTGCGGCTCGCCTGACCGGCTACGCGCGGCTTTCCAAAGTCGCGGTGCGACAGCGGCGCAATATCCCCGCGTTTGACCAGCGGCTTTTCTCTTTTCAGCTTTTTGAAGATGTCGTCTTCTTTTCTGCCCATTATATCCTCAGTTCACAGCCGGCGGCCAAACCGACGGCCACTTTGGTCGTATTGCAGAGCACGGGCTCTATGCAGCCGGCTGCTCCGCCCGGAACTGCGCGGCGCCCTCGTCGGTGTTAGGGTATCCGGGGCTCGGCGAGCCCTCAGCCCAGCTGCTGCCGTAAGTGCCGCTTTCCATCGCGCGGACCCAGGCGGTGTCCGGGCTCATCTGCGCCACGTCCACCTGGTCGATGAGAAGTCCGGCCGAGGTAGACAGCACGATGGTTTCCCGGTAGGCGGACACCCGGAAATTCGTGTGTATCGCGCCCTTCTCCAGGTCGGTATTCGCAGTATCCGCCCCGGACGCGAAAACCACCAGATACTCGCCCGGCCCGATGGACACATCGGGGAACCGCCATGCCATCACGTCGGACGGGTCGTCGGACAAACCGTATCCCAGCAGGCTTGCCGCCTCGCCGCCCGCGTTGTATATCTCGATATAGTCGTTGTATGCGCCGGTGTTGTCCGCCAAAGTGGTCCTGTTGGACGGCATCACTTCGGTAATCACCAGCGGGGAATCTGCGGCCTTTCGGCTCTGCTCAAACGCGGCAAGGCCGGCTTCGTCGTTGGAAAAGCCGGGCGTCGGCTTGTCGAACACCTGCCATGAACCGTCCGAAACGCTGCGCCCCAGCGACATGTTCTCCTGCTGGGCCTCGTATTCGACGCTGTCCAGCACCTCCTTGGACATCGCCATCAGATACACGCCGCCTCCCGCCGCGCTCAGCCTGAAATTGGCGTGCAGCGGCTTATCCGGGTCGCTTAAGTTTTTCCCCGACGCGTACACAATCATGTACCCGCCCGCTTTCAGCGATATGTTGGGGAGCGGCCAAAGAGCTCTCGTCTTATCGTCGGAAAGCGCCATGCCGGAAAGGCTGACGGCGCTGCTCCCCGGGTTATAAAGCTCTATCCAGTCGCTGTAGTCGCCCTGGTCATCGGGAAGATACCCGCCGTTGGACGCCATGAACTCATTGATCACGACGCCGCCGGACGCCGTTCCCGTCTGTACGGGCGCGTCAGGAGCGCCCGGATCCCCGCCTTCTAAGTGCAGCGCCAGCATCACCGCGCCCGCACCCAGCGCCAAAACGACCACGAGCATGAGGATGAATTTTAACGCTCTCAACGCAAGCTCCTCGCCTTCCTGTGTAAAAAACCGCGTATAATCACTGCCACTGATTTTACCATGCTAAAAAGACAAACACAACTCATTTTATCTTCCTGGCCCCGCGCCCCCTGCGGATTCCGCCCTCCGGACACGAATATATGACGCCTGCCGGGCCCGTTTCGTTCCCTATTTATTTGGCAAAAAGCTTCGGTTTTTTGCCAGTTTACCGGTTTTGTGAGTTCCTCGAACCTCGAAACTCACAAAACCGCAAGGTGTGGGCTGCACGGGCCGGGGCCCCCGAAAAGCGCAGCTTTTTGGGGTGAATCAAAGCCCGCCTTGCCCACATAAGTTAGTAAACTAATATTAATTATATATTTTTCGACAGATTAAAAACCGGCTGGCCCGGTTTTTGCGGAGGGAAAGGGACGCACGCCAATGGTCGCCGGGCATCACGGCTCACCCGGCATCCTCCAGGAAGCCGTCCACATCGAAGCTGTCGTCCGCACGGCGGAACACGCCAATGTTGTCCACCAGCAGCCGGTCGCCGTCCACCATGAAGTCAAACGCGCGGTCGTCCTGCATCCGGATACGGCCCCTGCCCGTCCTGACGTTGAACGAGTAACGGCCCTCGAAATTGCCGTACGGCGTCTGCGCGTAAAAGCCTCGGCCTGGCCCGAAGCGGATCACCTCCCCGCGCTCCTCGCTATACCAGGTGCCGGCCACGCTGAAATCCGGCCTCAGCAGGCCCGGCCATACGAAGAGCAGCACAACAAGGATGGCAATCAGCGCGACGGCGCCCGCCGCGATGCCCAGAACAATCCCCGTCCTGTCCGCCCTCGCCTTCGGCGCGCCAAGCCCGTACGGCGGCATGGCATACCCCTGCGGCGCTGCGGGCGGCAGCGGCTGTCCGCAGCGCGGGCAGTAAGCCGCACCGGGCATGGCTGACCCACCACATCTCGTACAGAACATGGATTTATTCCTCCGTCAAAGCTCTCTAAATCATCCTGTTTATTAGATGCTTTAATTCTGCTGAAAAATCCCAGGCTGGGTTCCCCGAATTGCACTTATCGTTTAATGCTGTTATTTATTGACCAGTCAGCATATCAGAGCATGAGCAGCTGTATGATTTCGGTAAGCCGGCGCCAAATCACTGCAGCCCCAGAATCAGAAATACCGCGATGAGCGCCACCACGATGACGCCAAACACAATAAGCACAGTTTTGTTGATTTTTTGCTCACGGCTGGCGGGAGATACGCCGGGAAGCAGCGCCAGCCCGCAGTCCGGGCAGACTTTCCTGTTTTTAGGATAGTTCTTCCCGCATTTCTTGCAATACATAGCAAAACCTCCGCATTTTGTATTGGTATTTTACCACAACGCATAGGCTTGTCCAACACAAATAATTGATTCCCGGCCCGGGCTGTTATAATCGGGCATAAAATCCAAAAGCCGCAGTTGCGCGAAAAAACAGGCTGTATCGGCCAATACATTGTTGCAAAACACTTTAGGCTGTGTTAAAATACCCTTCGTTATCGAAACCGGGATCAAGTTATGGAGGATGACGACTTGGCTAATATTAAATCTGCGGAACGGCGTATGCGCTTGGAAGCCAAAGCCAAACTGAGAAACCGCATGATAAAGACCGAACTGAAGACGATTTTCAAGAAGTTCAAGGCCGCGGTGGAAGCTGGCGACAAGGAAGCCGCGCTGGCCCTTTTCAGGGAATATACGGGCGCTCTCGACAAAGCGGCGCTTAAAGGTACGCTGCACCCCAACAACGTGAACCGCAAGAAAGCCCAGATTTCCAAGATGGTATCCAGCATCACCGCTTAACCGTTATTGCGGCTGACGCTTTTGCCTACAGTCTTTTGACTGCGGGCTTTTTTGTGTTGTTTTCTAAATCGCGTATATGCGCGCCAGCGTCTCGGGCAGCGCCAGAGCCGGGTCGCGCTGACCGCTTTTGATGCCGTAGTCCAGATCCGCAAGGTCCATAAGCGCCTGCCTTAATTCCTCCTGCTTAAAGCGGCCGCACTCTTTGGCCAGCATCTTAACCGCAAACGGCTTCATGCCCAGCTTCTGCGCGATGGCGCCCTGCCCGAAGCCTGCGTCCAGCATCATTTTTACCTTATACATATCGCGCATCTTGCGCGCAAACAGGCCGATGAGCATCTCGGGTCGCTCGTCCTCCATCAGGTCGTCCAGCATGGCGCGGGCCTCACTGGCCTGCCGGTTCACGAACAGCCGGTGGATCTCAAACACGTTGTACTCCAGCGAGCGCGCCGCACAGGCTTTCACATGCGCCGCCGTAATCTCCCCGCCGCCGCTGTACACCGCCAGTTTGGCAGCCTCGTTGGCCAGCGCGTAATAATCGCAGCCCACCAGGTCTACAAGCTGCTGAGCCACCGCCCGGCCGATGCGCGCGCCCTGCCTTTTTGCCTGCTCCACCACAAAGCTGACACAGCCCGCCGGATTGGCCTGGGGGAACTCGCGCACCGTGCCCAGCTCCGCCGCACGCTTATACAGCGTCCGCCGCTTGTCCGGCGCTTCGGCAACGCACAGCGCCAGCACCGTGGTGTCGGGCAGCCGCTCCAGATAGTCCGCGATTTTCTTCGCTTCGTCCTTGTCGCCTGCCGCCGTCAACGCCGTGCAGTCGCGCACAGCCACCAGCCGCACGGGCGACAGAAACGGCACAGCTGCGCACGTCTCAATCAAGAGGTCCGCAGGCGGCATCTCGCCGAACACCGTCACGTTAAGCTCTTCCATCTGTATGTCCAGCGATGCTTTCAGGCGCGCAAAGCTTTCCCGCACCATGTAGCTCTCGCCCGCGAACACATATATATTACGCTTCATGTCTGCCCGTCACCCAACGCATTCACCCGTACATCCTTATCAATATAGAACTCCACCGCATAGCTGTCCCGCGTTATGAACACCTCGCCCGAGTAATCCTCAAGGTTTTTCAGCGCCCAGGGGTGCGGGTGCCCGTAGCTGTTGCGGCCCGCGCTGACCACGCTGTACGCGGGCTGAAGCGCCCCAAGCGGCAGCCGGAACGACGAGTATTTGGAGCCGTGGTGCGCCGCCTTGTAGATATCCACCGGCCCGACCCCGGTCAGCACAGCCGTCTCCGCCGCGCCGCCGATATCGCCGGGGAACAATGCCGCATGGCTCCGGTACTCAACCAGCAGCACCAGCGAGGCTTCGTTGGCGCTTTCCGCCTCGGTGTCCTCGTACGGGTATAATACCACGGCGCGCGTCTCATCGTCCAGCAGCACCACGTCGCCCGCGGCCAGCGGCACCACGTCGGCGCCCGGTATGGCGGCAGCCACCTTCTCGGCCTCCTGATACGAGCAATACACCCGGCTCAGCCGCCCCGCTTGATGCAACGCAACCAGCCCCGCAAAATGGTCGTCGTCGGTATGGGATACGAACGCGGCTTCCGGGCTGATGCCGCGGCGCACCGCAAAATCCACCACCTCTTCGGCGCTCTCCGGACGGCCGCCGTCGATGAAGTAATCGTCGCCTCGCGCGGTGCGAAGATATGCGGCGTCTCCCTGCCCCACGTCTAAAAATACAAGATACATCCCCGCGGGCCGTGCCAGCAGCAGCGCCGCCAGCGCAACCGCCGCCACAGCCGCGCCCGCCGCGGCTTTGAGCCGGGCATTTGCCAGCACGTATTTGGAACCGAAGAACAGCAGCGCATAGCACGCGAGCACGATATACCACGGCGGCGACGGCACGGTGACCGCCATGCCCGGGAGCCCTGCCGCCCAGCCGATCACCGCCATCATGCCGCGTATCATCACCATGGGGATATACGCGACAACGGCGGCAGCCGGCGCGAACACGAAACCCATCAGCGTACAGGCAAACACCAGCGGGATGGTGGCGCTCGCCAGCGGTATGATGAGGATATTGAGCAGTATGCTCAAAACCGTGATCTGATTGAACGATGCGGCGAGCACCGGCAGCGTGCCCGCCGTCGCCCCCACCGAAGCGGCCGCTGCCCTTATGGCCCAGCTCAGCAGCCAGCTAACGCGGCTCGGCAGCCCGCACGGCAATCGGCGCAGCAGTATGCGCTGCAATTGCCACCCCAATGTCAGTATGCCGAACACAGCAGCGAAGGAGAGCTGGAAACCGGCGGTAAACAGATCCAGCGGGCGCACCAGCAGCGACACGATGAACGCCAACGCCAGGCCGCTGAGCGTATCCGGCTGGCGGCCAAAATGCCGGTTAAGCAGCAACGCGGC
>JBMNOT010000051.1:0-11618 GCA_050943225.1 Christensenellales bacterium
CTCCCCCTTTTGCAGCGTGACAAAGGCGTTGTCCAGCACCGCCGCGCCTGCGGCCATAAGCTGTTGCTTAAGGGTCTCATATCTTCCATATCGCCATTCGTGATTGCCTGTCACAAAATACACAGGAGCGATGCCCGCCGCCTGCGCGACAAATTCCAGCGCGCCTTCAGTCTTTTTGCGGTGACCGTCGATGATATCCCCTGTGATGGCGATAATATCCGGCCGGCACGCAGCCGCCTTATTAAGCAGACGCCGCTGCCCGCGGCCGAAACGCTTTCCATGCAGGTCGGACACCAGAAGTATTTTAAAGCCATCAAACGGCGGCGGCACTTTGCGGTGCGCCCAATCGACATTTGACAGGACGATGTCGTTATTCTGCCATATGAAAAAGGCGATCAGGACCAAAGCCACGCCCAACCAAGCCATTCATGCACTCCTCTGTCTATGTTTATCCAAACAGTCCGCCGCATAAACAAAAACTCCCGCCAAGCAAAGACAGGAGTTTTGCGGCTTTCGCCCAGTCAGATGCGATTCGAGTTATATAGCCCGAACATTGGCAGCGCGCAGCTTGCTGCTGTTCCGGGGATCCTTTTCGACATCAAACATCACTCTTTGGCCTTCCGAAAGCGTCTTGAAGCCGTCGCCGACGATGCTGGAGAAATGCACAAACACATCTTCTCCGCCGTCGTCGTTGGCGATAAACCCATAACCCTTGCTCTCGTTGAACCACTTAACTGTACCTTTATACATCAAAGATACCTCCTTAAAAAATGCGTCGCCAGACCAAATAAAAAAAATTCACATTTGTCAGCAACCCATGTACGATCAACATGGCCTTGCAGCGACATGTGAATCCTAATGGCAGGTCTGAACAACATTATTATATTACCACACGCACAGAAAAATTCAAGGTTTTTTCCGGAAAATGCATATTTTCCGCCAAGCTGCGGCCGGAAAGCTGCAGTATGGATAAGTTCGCATCTAATTTGGCCCGCAAGCTCTTTTGCTTGCGATTTATCATTAACAAAGCTACAATGATAATTAGTAAACAAAGGAAAAAGGAGGGGTTCGGTAGTATGAACAAACAGGTGGCTTCTCTGATGAACGAACAGATCAACAAGGAATTGTACTCGGCTTATCTGTATCTGGATATCGCCAATTACTATGCGGACGCAGGACTTAATGGTTTTGAAAACTGGTTTTACATCCAGGCTCAGGAGGAACGTGACCATGCGATGCTGTTCCGCACCTATCTGCTGAACAACGAAGAGAAAATCACGCTTACCGCCGTGACCGAACCGGCCCAGGTTTATGACGATTACTTAGCACCGCTCAAGCTGACGCTCGCGCATGAGCAGACGGTGACCGCATCCATCAACAACATCTATTCCGCTGCTGCTGAGGTGAAGGATTTCCGCGCAATGCAGTTTTTGGACTGGTTTGTCAAGGAGCAGGGCGAGGAAGAAAAAAGCGCGTCGGACCTGATCCGCAAGTTCGAGCTCTTCGGCAGCGATGCCAAGGGCCTTTATCTGCTGGACCAGGAGCTGGGCGCGCGCGTGTACGCTGCGCCGTCTCTGGTGCTGTAACATCACATACCATATGAATAAAAAGAGGCCGGTATACGCCGGCTTCTTTTTATGTGTTCTTGTCATGCGGTATATTCCGAAAAACTCGTGTCGAGTATGGTTCGCAGCATATCCCGGCCGGGCGTATCCGGCAGCTTGTTAAGATACTTGCCGGCCCGGACGACATATTTTGTCAGCACTTCCTGCGTGCGCTCAATGCCCTGGGCTTCCTTGACCATCTTCATCAGCGCCAGCACGTCCCTTTCCGACAGCTTTTTGCCCCCCACAGCGCTCATCACCGCGTCCAGCTTTGCCTGAACCCGCGGGTCATCGCTGGCTGCCAGTATCACCGGCAGCGTCACCACGCCTTCCTTCAGGTCGTTCCCGGCGGGCTTGCCGGTCTTGGCGGTGCTCTCCAATATGTCGAGAAGGTCGTCTTTGATCTGGAAAGCGATGCCGTAGTAGCCGCCGAAGCGCCCCGCCGTCTTCACCTGCTCGTCAGTCAGGCCGCCGAGGTGAGCGCCCAGCGCGCAGGACGCCGCAAACAGCGCCGCGGTCTTGCGGCTGATGCGCGACAGGTACGTTTTGAAGCTGGGCATGCGCCCGCGCCCGTGGTATTGCTCCACCTCGCCCACGCAGACCGCCTCCACGGCCTGAGCAAGCCGCACCATATGCTCCTGCGGTATATCCGTCGCCGCCAGAGCCAGCAGCGACTTGACCAGGAGGTAGTCGCCGGTAAACACCGCCGTCACAACGCCCTCGCGAGCATATACCGTAGGCTTGTTGCGCCGAAGCGGCGAGTTGTCGATGATGTCGTCGTGCACCAGCGTAGCCGTATGCAAAAGCTCGATGCTCACGGCGCTGCCCAGAACCCTGTCGCGTTGGTACTGGCCCAGCATCGCCGACGCGATGGTCATCGCAGGCCGAAGGCGCTTGCCGCCGCTTAATATGATATCCCGGGACAGGTCGTCCAGATATGCGTTGATATTCCTGTGCGAGCGGAACTGCTCCAGCATCGCCTGCTCAAACGCATCCAGTTCCGCCTCTAAAGCGGGCAAATTATCCCACACGATAATCCTCCCGGACTATTTGTTCTTCGGCAGACGGTTGTCGCCGAAGAACAGCGTGAGCCGGCCTCTCTTTTTGGTCGCATCCCAGACCCTGCCGAGATACGGCAGCACCCAGTGATCCAGACCGAACGCCCGGCCAGCGCCCGCCGCGGTCGCGATTGCCGCGAACAGCATCCACCAGGTTGTGTCGTACATGCCGGTGGTGGTCATGAACATCGCGAGCAGAGCCAGCGAAACCACCGATGCGGCAAACGTGAACAGACCGGAGAATATCGCAAGGCCCACAAGTATCTCAAGTATCACGATGAACACCTGGAAAAACATCGCCCAACCGTCCGTGGCCAGCACCCAGCCATTCACGATCCAGTCCACAAGGATGAACTTGATACGGAACGTCATTGTGCCGGTCTCGGCTTTATCCAGGAAGATGCCCAGCCAGCCCCAGTCGATGTTGATTAGCTTTTGGGCGGCTTCCGCCACAGCGCCCGTCGCCGTCGCAGCCGCGTCCGCCGCAGCGCCCGTCGCCGTTGCGGCTGCATCCGCGCCCGTGGCCGTCGATGCCGCATCCGCATATCCTAGGAAAGTAGCGAGCTTCGGCGAAGTCATCCAGCCTTCCAGTATCTTCTTCAATCCTTCGTAAAACCATGCCCAGCCAAGGTACAGCCTGAGCGGCACCAGCCACCATGCCTGCACCGTCTTGGTGTAATTGCGCTGCAGGAACCGCTTATGCTGGCGGCGCTCCAGTATCTCGTCATGCAGGTAGTGCCACACTCCCTTGATGCCCAGTATGCCGTTCAGATAGTGCATGTTGACGAGGTATTTCATGATCAGCGATATCCAGCGGCCGGGCTTTATGCCCATCAGGTCGGCCACCGCAAAGTAGTTGCCGATGCATACCATCACGCCGTGCAATTTCACTTTGATAGGCTTTGGCTCCTCGCCGCGTATGGACGCCAGTATGTTGTGCGCGGTGCCTTCCGCCGTCTGCAGCGCCGTTTCCACCATCGCCGGATAGGGCTTACCCTTTTCGTCCAGCAGCGCGCCCACGTCGCCGACGGCATACACGTTCTCGTATTTGGTGCGGCAGTATTCGTCCACGCACAAGCGGCGGGCGCTACCCTTGTCTACGTCCATACACTCCACGTCGTTGGTAGCGCGCACGCCGGCGGCCCAGATCAGCGTGTACGTGCCAATCGTCTCGCCGTTCCCCAGCTCCACCGAGTCTGCCGTCACGTTCTTGACAGCGGTGGAGAGTATGATCTCGATGCCGAGCTTTTTCTCCATGTATTCGTGGGCTCTGTGGCTGTTCTTGTCGCAGAGGTTGCTCAGCACACAGTCCAGCATATCCACCAGCACAAGGCGTACCTCGCTGCGCGGGATTTTATGCTGGCGGCAGAGCTTTTTCACCCACTGGCCGAGCTCGCCGATCATCTCGACGCCCGTAAAGCCCGCGCCGCCCACCATGAAAGTCAGCAGCCTGCGGCGGCGCTCCTCATCCGGTTCCGAGGCCGCCTTAAAGAAACAACGCTCGATATGGTCGCGGATGCGGACCGCGTCATCTGCGGACCAGAGCGGGAAGCCGTGCTCCTCTAGGCCGGGAATCCCAAAATAGTTGGGCGTAGAGCCAATGGCCAGTATCAGGTAATCATAGGGGTATTCATGCACAGCGGAAGCCACGCGCTTGTTCTTAAAATCAAATTTCTCGATGTTGTCCAGCACCACGTTGACGCTCGTGTGCTGGAAAATATCGGCCAAGGGCACCTTCACCGAATCTTCCGATACCCTGTTTCCCGCCACCTCATGGATCTCCGTCAGCAGCGTGTGATAGGGGTTTCGGTCAATGAGGGTGATCTCAATGTCGTCTTTCCTCCCCTTCTTATAAAGCTTTAATGCTGCTTCAACGCCGGCGTATCCGGCGCCCACGATGACAATTCTTTTTGCCATTGCTCTCCTCCATATTTATATTAAAAAACCATCCAGTACGGCACAGACGACAAGAGCTAAACCAACCAACTGGTAGATTTGCACCGTAGCAGCATTAGAACGGATCAGACGCCCGATATTATCATAATTCATACGGCAGTTTTTAACCGCGCCCACTGCCAATGGGGCCGTTGCCAAAGGCAGCAGCCAGATCCAATTGCGCGTATAAAAAGCGACGGCGATCACGCTGAGGTAGGCCAGCGCAAATAGCGCCGCATAGACGACGACGGACTTTCTCTTGCCCAGCCGAACCACCCCGTTCTTCTTGCCGTGAGCCTTGTCGACTTCATAATCCGGGTACTGGTTAATCCACAGCACGTTGGCAATAAGGAACGCCAGCGGTAGCGACACCAGCAAAGGCAGCCAGGCAAAACGGCCGGTAATCAGCACATATATGCCCATCACAATAACCGGGCCGAATGTCAGCCCCACCGCAATTTCGCCCAGGCCGCGGTAGCAGAGCTTGAACGGCGGCAAGCTGTATATGACCGCAAGTACAAAGCCCGCCAGGCCTATCCAGAATATGCGGGGCTCCACAAAAAACGTCAGGGCAAGGCCGACCACCGCAGCCGCTGCAAAACAGGCGATCGCGATATACAGGCATTGGGTGAGCGTGAGTTTTCCCTGCACGATGGACTTCTTGCCGCCGGAAAACGGTGTCCGGTGCCCATCGTCCACACCCGGGTCCACGCCGGACTGGTAGTCCACCACCTCGTTGAGCGCGTTCTTGGCGATTTCCACTAAAAAGACGCCCAGCATCGCGATCACGAACCAGAGCGGGCTTAAAGGTTTGGCGCCACCGCCCAGCGACCAGGCCACCGCCGCAGACACCACCATCGGTACGGTGGACGCAACCCATATCTTGGGATCCGCCACCTGAAAAAAGCCTCTTAAAAACAGAGCTTTGCTTTCGCCCATACTCCCCAAAAAGCGCCCATTGACAGATGTTTTTTTAATACTATCAGAATCATTCCGAAATGTAAATGCTCGATTTTTCACAAATTAATCGAGAATTATTCATGCTATCTTATAAATTGGCTACCAATAACCTAAATTATTAAAATTCCTATATGAATTCTCAAAAATTATATATATTTTTTATTGCAGGCCTTTCCTGATAATGATATAATCTTCCAATCAAACACAGCCGCACTAACGCGGTGTCATTTGGAGAAAATAGTATATAATTTTATCGGGGAGGAAGTACATGAAGAAGCTGATATTGATGGTGTTGATATCGGTAATGGCGCTGTCGCTGGTCCTGTCGGGCTGCGGCACAAAAGCGCCCGTAGAGACGCCGGCACAGCCCGCTTCGGAAGTTCCGGCCGCCTCTGAGCCTGCGGATGCGGAAGAGCCGGCCGCAGAAGGTGCGGTTGTCAAGACCGGCCTTGGCTCTGTGATCAGCATCGCGAAGTCCACCAGCGCAACGGCGGACGCGGGAGCTCTCGCCCAGGCGGACATCGTCTCCGCGGCGGTGACGCTGGGTGCGGACGGCAAGATCGTGGGCGTTAAGATCGACTCGACGCAGTCCAAGGTCAACTTCGACGCCAAGGGCCAGCTGACCACGGATGTTAATGCGGAAGTCAAGACCAGGGTAGAACTTGGCGATGCGTATGGCATGAAGAAGGCTTCCGGCATCGGCAAGGAATGGTATGAGCAGATTGCGGCGCTGGAAGACTGGATGGTCGGCAAGACGATCGACGAGGTTATGGCTCTTTCCGTGACCGCCGAAGGCACAACGGATGAAGCGGACCTGACCTCCAGCGTGACGATCCATGTGGGCGACTACCTGAAAGCGGTGCAGAAGGCCGTTGCCAACGCCAAGGATTTCGGCGTCGCAGTGACGGGTTTTACAAAGACGGGCCTTGGGCACGTGGTTTCCCTCGCGAAATCCAAGGGCGCTACCGCGGATGCTGCGGGCGCTGCCCAGACGGACGACGTGATGGTCGCGGTAACGCTGGATGAATCCGGCAAGATCGTGGGCGCTGTGATCGACACCGCTCAGGTCGTCATCAATGTGGATTCGAGCGGCGCTATCACCAGCGACCTTTCTGCAGAGCTCAAGACCAAGGTGGAACTGGGCGACGAATACGGCATGAAGAAGGCTTCCGGCATCGGCAAGGAGTGGTATGAGCAGGCCGCGGCGCTGGCCCAGTGGATGATCGGCAAGACCGTGGACGAAGTGGCCGGTATGAAGCTGTCCGACGAGGGCACTCCTGCGGAAGCGGACCTGACCTCCACCGTAACGATCCACGTTGGCGATTACATCAAGGCGCTGCAGAAGGCGGCTGCGAACGCCGACTGACCCGGCACAAGCTGAAACGCTTCAAATCCCCCCGCTCGCTTTGGGGGGATTTTTTATGGGCGCGGCGCATATCCTCCCGTGTCCAAAGCGGTTTACAATTTGGATGTTTTGCGTTACATTGAGGGGGTGCCGCAGCCTAATTTCCGGCTGCGGCGATTCGAATGGAGAGAGAAAAATGAAAAAAAGATTGCTGCCGCTGCTGATGGCGTTTGTCCTGATTATGGGGCTGCTCACGGGCTGCGCCCCAAAGCCGCATCATAAAAAATACCGCAGCGAGTTTATGGACACGTTCGACACCAACGTCATCGTGATGGCTTACACATCGTCGCAGGCGGAGTTTGACGCACTGTTTGATATCATCCACGACGAGTTCGTCCGGATGCACCGGCTGTTCGATATCTATCACAGCTACAGCGGTATCAACAATATTAAGACGATCAACGACAATGCCGGTATCCAGCCGGTGAAGGTGGATACCGATATCATCGAGCTGATCGAGCTGTCCAAAGAATGGCACAAAAAGACCGACGGTGTGGCGAATATTGCGCTGGGCTCGGTACTGTCCATTTGGCATGAATACCGCGAAGCCGGGATCAGCGACCCGAGCAGCGCGCAGCTTCCCCCGATGGCGGACCTGAAAGCGGCCAGCGCGCATACTGATATTGACAAAGTGATCGTGGATAAAGCCGCGTCCACCGTTTACCTCGCAGACCCCGATATGAGCCTGGACGTGGGCGCTGTCGCCAAAGGCTATGCCACCGAGGTGGTAGCCCGCCTGCTCATGGAAAAGGGTTACGGCTCGGTGCTGATCAGCGCAGGCGGCAACATCCGCGCCATTGGCGCACCGCTGGACGGCGTGCGTAAAAAATGGGGCGTAGGCATCAAGGACCCCAACAGCCCCCTCGCCGGCTCCACCGATGAATCCAACCTCTTAGACGTGGCGTTCGTGACCGATATGTCCGTTGTCTCCAGCGGCGTTTACGAGAGGTTTTATACGGTGGACGGCAAGCAGTATCACCACCTGATCGACCCGGACACGCTGATGCCTTCCACGCATTATAAAGCCATCACGGTAGTGACGCAGGACTCCGGCATTGCGGACCTTCTGTCCACCGCGCTGTTTCTGATGCCGCCAGATATGGCGCAGGAATTCGCAGAGAGCCTTGACGGCGTGGAGGCGCTCTGGATACTGACGGACGATGCCGTCGTCACAACCGGCGGCATGAAGGCCATGCTGCGCGATATGGGCGGCGCCACGGCACAGTAAGCCGTAAAAACAGCGTCTCCCGTACTGGACTTGTCATCCGGTACGGGAGCCGTCTGTCTAATATGTTTGAAACTTTAAGACTCCTCTTCATTTTCTTCGGACGCCGGCGTTTCCTCGCTGTGCGTCAGAAAGTACTCATACAGGTAACCCGTATCAGTCATTCTCATCCTCCCTGAATTCTAAAATATCCCCAGGCTGGCAGTTAAGCTCCTTGCATATCGAGTTTAGCGTCGAAAAGCGTATGGCTTTAGCCTTCCCAGTTTTCAGTATTGATAAATTGGCCTTCGTAATGCCCACCCTGTCCGAGAGTTCGTTGAGCGAGATTTTCCTTTTGGCCATCATGACATCCAGATTAACGATAATTGCCAACGCGATCCTCCCATCTCAAATCGTCAGGTCGTTCTCATCCTTGAGCCGCACCGCCTTATCGAACACGGCGGCCAGCGTCTGGCAAAACAGGCAGGCCAGAACCGCCAGAACAGCCACCATCGGCGTCAGAACCGTAAAATCCGCAATCGTCTTTCCGATAAGCACCAATGCGGCTGCCGCGCAGACATACGACGTATACTTCAGGTAGAGAACGTTCTCTTGCACAAACGGTGAGCTTTCAATAACCGTTTTTAAAAGTTTCTGCAAAAAGAACAGTATAAACCAGCAGCACAGGGCCACCAGCTCCAGAAACACGAACGAAAGCCATTTGTCGTTGGAGGCGCCCGTAAAATACTCGTTGATGATAAGCTCGCTCATCATGGCCGTCATAAAGGGCAAAGCCACGATGAATACAGCCCCCAGCACCATCATGATCTCCAGCAAGCGCTTTAATATCAATGGGATGTTCCACAAACTCGTATCCATGGTTCACCTCCGTCTTGCGTGAGAATAGCACACTAAAGTAATCAAAGTCAACGATTTTTTATTGATTTATGATAACTGTGATTCCCTTATGCAGCATGGAAAAACGGCCTGCGCGTGCCTGTCCCAACTTTGGGACAGGCTTTGTGGTATGATTCCGCATCAAAGGGGGTTATCGCAGTGGAATTATGGCTTATTATATCAGCGGGCGTGTGCATAGCTCTGCAAATCGTTATTCTGGCGCTGGTTATGAAGCGAAACAACCAATCGGCAAATGCCGGGGCGTCGCTGGAGCGGCTGGAGGCCACGCTGTTCCGCCTGCTGTCCGACATGAAAAAGCAGAGCGTGGACAGCGCCTACCAGCAACGCCGCGAAGTGATTGAAATGTTCGGGGCGCTGGGCGACGGCCTCACGCGCACGCTGCAAGACGCCGCCCGCACCAGCGGCGAGAGCATGGACAAGCTGCGCGAGATGGTGGAAGCACGCCTTAAAGACATCTCCGACACGACGGAAAAGCGGCTGGAGCAGATGCGCAAAACGGTGGACGAACAGCTGTCCGACATGCTGCAGAAGCGTCTGACCGGCTCGTTCAGGCAGGTGTCCGACCAGCTGGAGCAGGTGTTCAAAAGCATGGGTGAAGTGCGCACGCTGGCTGCCGACGTGGGCGACCTAAAGCGCGTGCTGTCCAACGTGAAGGTACGCGGCATCTGGGGCGAAACGCAGCTGGGCGCGCTTATTTCCGAGATGCTCTCCCCCGCCCAGTACGTCTGCAACGCCGCGGTGAAGGACGGCCGCGAGCGCGTGGAATTCGCCGTCGCGATGCCGGGCACCGGCGGCGGCACCGTTCTTTTGCCCATCGATTCCAAATTCCCGATGGAAGCATATATTCGTAAGGAGGAGCTGATGGAGAGCGGCGATACGGAAACGGCCAGAGAGGCGCTGAAAGATCTCTCCCGCGCGCTGATCACGGAGGCAAAACGCATACATGACAAATACATCAACCCGCCCGTCACCACCGACTTTGCCATCATGTACCTGCCCACCGAGGGGCTGTATGCCGACGCGATATCGATGGGCGTGTTCGACGTCTGTCAGCGGGAATACCACGTGACAATAGCCGGCCCTTCCACGCTCACCGCGCTCTTAAACAGCCTGCAGATGGGCTTTCGTACGCTGGCCATCGAGCGGCAGTCCGGCGAGGTGCTGCGCCTTTTGGAGACCGTCCGCAAATCGTTTTCGGCTTTTACCAGCGCAATCGAACGCACCCAGCGCAGCCTTCAGGCGGCGCAGAACAACCTGGACGACGCTTCGCGCAAGTCCCGCCATATTGAGAAAGAGCTGATGCGCGTGGAGAGCGCGGGCACCGAAGCGCTGCTTGAGCGCGCTGCCCCGGCCGGCGAAGCGCTGACCTCAGGGTAAATAATACATTTTGCACCAATTATATGCCTTCCGCGTAATATAGATTAAGCCTTTATAAAAAAGGATACATCGTTACAAGGAGGGCATATATATGGGATTTGACGGTGGATGCGGCGGCGGCTTTGGCGGCAATTGCTGCTGGCTGATCATCCTGCTACTGTGCTGCTGCGGCGGCTTTGGCGGCGGCTTCGGCGGATGCAACGAAGGCTGCGGCGGCTTTGGCGGCTGCAGCTGGATCATCTGGATCATTCTGCTGCTGTGCTGCTGCGGAAGCGGCTTCGGCGATAGTTGCTGCGGCAGTTTCGCTAATCCGAAGTGCTAAACCTCCTGTCGGCGTAAAGCCGGCGGGACAATAAAAAAAGAAAAACCGATACGCCAATCCAGGCGATCGGGAAAAGACAAAGACAGCTTATCAACATACACAATCGTGTACACTTGGAGGGCTTTTTGGCCCTCATTTTTTTGCATGTTTACAGCATTTCAGCAAAGCCGGATATAGTGTAGCGCGGACCCGCCGCCTTCATATCCTCCAGATTACCGTAGCCGTGCGTCACGGCGCAGGCGTCCACGCCTGCCGCTTTTGCGTATTCCATGTCGGTCATGGTGTCTCCCACCATCAGAATCTGCTCAAAAGGCACGCCGAACCTTTTCTGCAGCAAGAAAAGGCTGTCGGGGTCCGGCTTGCGCTTTTCGATATCGTCGAAGCTTACCACCGCGTCAAACAGATCGAAAAGGCCGTGGTGCTTGAGTATTCTATGCGTCGCCGTGCGGATTTTCATCGTGACCACGGCCAGCCTCGCCCCGCGCGCTTTCAGCCGCCTGAGCAGCTCTTCCGCTCCCGGGTAGACGCTGGTGTTATCGCTGCACATTTGCTCATAGATGGCCTCGAAGTTTTCCTGCAGCGTAGGCTCCAGCTCTTCATCCTTGAGGCCTGTCAGCCTGAGCAGCGCCTTGCGCGCCCCGCCGCCGATGGCCTTCGTCACATCCTCCAGGCCGGGCTGCGGAAAGCCCGCTTCTCCCAGCGCCTTTTGCATCGCGCGGGCGATATCCAGCCGCGTATCCACCAGCGTGCCGTCCAGATCGAACACATAGAGGCCGTACTCTTTCGCCAGCGCCATTTTATACCTTCTCCGGCGCAAAACCGATTTTCTTATACA
>JBMNOT010000052.1:0-11522 GCA_050943225.1 Christensenellales bacterium
TATATTATATAAACAATCGATAACACATTGAAATTAGTTGTATTTTATCTATTATATATATCACGATAATGGGTATTAAATCCGCTTGACAAAGTGAAAATTAGTATATATTATATAAGCAATCGATAACACATTAGCAATCGATAACACATTAGCAATCGATAACACATTAGCAATCGATAACACGCGGATTGCTTCATAACCATTTAATATTAAGCGAGATAATCAACAGCAAACGAAGATGACTAATAGGAGTTTCGGATGGATTATACCACTCAGAGAAATGACATTGTAGAAATTGGGAAAAGACTGTATGCAAGAAACTATGTAGCGTCCAATGACGGTAATATTAGTGTCCGATTATCGTATAACGAGATAATGATCACCCCATCCGGTGTATCCAAAGGTTATATGGATCCTGCAGACATGATCATCGTGGATTTGAAAGGTAACATTATGCAAGGGAGTAAAATGCCCTCTTCCGAGCTTAAGATGCACTTAGCTGTTTATCAAACGCGCGGTGACGTCAAAGCAATTGTCCACGCGCACCCACAAAAGGCAACGGCTTTTTCAGTGGCGCGCATCTCGATAGATAAGATTGCCCTACCAGAAGTGGTTTTTTCATTGGGTACGATATCGATTGCAGAATACGGTACGCCCACTACGCCGGCGCTTCCGCAGAAGGTTGTTGATAAGATTTGCGGCGCTGATGCACTGATATTGGAAAATCACGGCGCGTTGACGGTCGGAAAAGATCTGATGGATGCCTATTACAAGATGGAAACGTTGGAACACTTTTGTTCCATTATACTCTATGCACGTCAGTTAGGCGGAGAAAAATTTCTGGACGACTCCGAGGCAAACAAACTGTTCACAATTAGAAAAGAAGTGTATGGAAAAGAACTGCCAAGCTGTACGGGGTGTGGGTTTTGCGATTCAATTAATGGCGGGGATCGCCAAACAAAATCCGCCCCGCTGGACAACATACCAAGCGATGAGGTGCTTAAAGAACAGATTATAAGGCAGACGATTGAAGAGGTCGTCCGCCAGGTAATGGCTAACACATAACAGGCAAGGGGTAATCAATGAGTCACGTTACAACAAAAACTATTTTAACACACGCACGAGCTAATAGATATGGGGTACCCTGCTGGTTGGCCGGCAACATGGAGATGATCGTAGGTCAGTTGAAAGCCGCGGAACTTTGCGGATCACCCGTTATACTGGCGTATAACCAGGGGTTGTCTGGCAAGCTGCCGATGGATATGATCATACCGTTTATGGTGCGGGCTGCACAACGCGCCAGTGTGCCGGTGGCGACAATTTTGGATCATGGGACTGATATTGACGTCATAAACAAATCGATGGTATTGGGCTTAAGTTCGGTTATGTTCGATGGGTCGTCGCTTCCATACGAAGAAAATATTCGTATGACGAAAGAGGTCGTTAAGTTAGCGAAAAAGTATGACGCGGCGGTTGAGGCAGAATTAGGAAGCGTTGGAGGCTCTGCAATGGAGTTGAACGCGGTGTCGGACATCGTCAGCAGTCATACCGATCCTGCTCTCGTAATGGATTTCGTGGCGAGGACAGAGATCGACCAGTTGGCTGTTTCAGTGGGCAATGCGCACGGCGCATACCGTGGAAAACCCAGAATTGATTTTGAGCTGGTCAGAGATATTTTTAAGCGCACAGAAATTCCGCTTGTTCTACATGGTGGTTCAGGGTTAACGGATGAAGACTATAAAAAGATCATTGAGTGTGGAATCAGTAAGATCAACTATTATTCCGTAATGGGGCATACGGCTGTCACATCTCTCAGGGAGACGATCGATAAATCTTGCTCACATGCTGTATATCATCATGTTATAGATTGGGGTGTGGATTTCTTTAGTGACTTTTCTGATTATATTTACCGATTATTTGGCAGCGCGGGTCAGAGTGCCATGATCCCTGGTAGTGAACAGAAGATAAGCCCGCTGATGATCGTGACGGAAATTGCTTATGAAGCCTATCTAGAAATTGAAAGAAAATCTAGAGGGGCGGTTATATGAAAAATTAGGGGCGGTTATATGAAAAATTCGAACAAAAATGCCACTATCTATGACATCGCGAAGCTGGCAAATGTGTCGGCGACAACTGTATCTCGTGCTTTGAACCACTCAGGATATGTTTCGCAAGAAAAGCTAGACGAAATACTGAAGATCGCTAAGGAGTTAAACTACGCACCCAATCAAGTGGCAAGAATGCTTAAAAGTCAGAGAACAAACCAGATCATGCTGTCTATACCGGATATGCGCAACAGCTTCTACAACGACTTCATTGAGGCTGTTAACAAGCGCGCTGAAGAAAACAATTATTCATTGCTGCTCAACTATAACCAGATGAAGGAGAAAACAAAGCACAAGATGCTGGATGACCTTGCTGAAAACCATTTTGATGGGCTGATTTTAGTATCCATCCACTTGAATGAAACATTAATCAGCAAGATAAACGCAATTAAGAAGCCAGTAGTTCTCACAAGTATCAGCTCACAACCCCCCATACAGTGGAGAGGTAATTATGATTTTGTAGGGGTCGATACGCGCGCGGCTATGTATATGGCAGTAAAACATCTGATCGAAAATGGCCACAAACGTATTGCGTATATCGGATTGGATGAAACGTCTTTGACTGGAAAAGAGAGACTTGAAGGGTACACTATTGCTTTGCGTGAAGCAAATATCCCTTTGAAAACTGATATCGTGTTTGAAGGCGGTTACGATGCGAAATTTGGCTACGAGAGTACGATGGCAATTTTACAGAGCAAGGACCGTCCAACTGCTATATGCGCGTGTAACGATGTATTGGTAATTGGTATTTATAAAGCGCTTGAAGAGGTTGGAATCGGTATTCCTGAGCAAATGGCTGTCGTTGGCATGGATGACAGTGAGGTGTGCCGGATTATAAGGCCAAAACTGAGCTCCATCTCACTCTGCTCGTTTGAAATAGGCGATGCGGCAGCGCGGCTGATTTTTGAACGCTTGAAAGACCGCAAAAAGCGTTACGAAAACGTTCTGTTTGAACCTAAACTGATGGCGCGCGCGTCCAGCGAAGTGACCCTGTAATATACTGTTCGGAGGCATTAAATGACAAATACCGTGAAGAAAAAATCTTTCATTAGTGTTATTAAAAATAGTCGAGCTTTGGCATTGTTGATTGTCATTGCAATTTTGTATCTTATAATTTCTTTGATTTTACCGGAAACATTTGGAACGTGGGAAAACTTTACGACAATACTATTGAATATGTCAGCGGAAGTCATGATACTGATCGCGATGACGCTGTTGCTTATCAGCGGAGAGATTGACCTGTCGTTGGGATCTATCATGGTGCTAGGCGCTATATTCTGCGGTATGCTGATGATACGTTACAAAGCGCCCATGTGGCTGGCCATACTGGCGCCGCTGGCGATGTCGTTGCTACTGGGCTTGCTTAACGGTGTGATAGTCGCCAAGCTGCAGGTGACATCGTTCATCGCCACGCTGGCGACTGGCATGATTTATTTGGGCATAGCAATCAAACTGGCTGGCACAGGCTGGACGAACTTCCCCGACCCAATGTTTCAGATGCTGGGTCAAGCCAGATTGTTAACACTGCAGTTGCCCGTTTATTACATGATTATTGCAGTCGCGGTATCCGCGTTTCTATTGGCCCGGACACGGTATTTCAGACAGTATTACTACATTGGCGGAAACCAGAAGGCGGCCAGCCTGACGGGTATCAACATCTCCCGTACAAAGATAGTGGCTTATATGCTGGCGGCTTTGTTGTCGTGCGTGGCGGGCCTCATATCGGCCATGCGGTTCAACTCCGCCATACCATCGGTGGGCGCGGGTGTGGAGATGCGCGCTGTGACGGCGGCGGTGGTGGGTGGCGTCAGCTTTACCGGCGGGTCGGGTACGGTGCTGGGGGCGGCCGTTGGCGCACTGTTCATCGCGGTGCTCAACAACGCGCTGACAGCCGTCAAAGTTAGCCCCGATCTGCAGAACTGCATCACCGGCGTTGTACTGATACTGGCGATAGTCATCGATATCGCCGTGTCGAAAAAGAAGAGTTAATGGAAGGGAGACAATAGTATGCAAAAAACGGTGCTGGAAGCTAGGGGCATCGTCAAAACATTCCCGGGCGTACAGGCTCTCAAAGGCGTACATTTTGATGTCAGGGAAGGGGAGATTCACGCGCTCTGCGGAGAGAACGGCGCGGGAAAATCGACACTGATGCACATACTTGCCGGCGTACAGAAGCAGGACAGCGGCAGTATATATCTGGACGGTGAAGCGGTTCACATCAACAACAAATGGCACGCCAATGAGCTGGGCATTTCCATCGTGTATCAGGAGCGTTCGCTGGTGGAGGGGCTGAATGTCGCGGAGAACATCTATGCCGCCAAACAGCCGGTGTCGCACCTGTCCATCATCAACTGGAAGGCGCTTTACAGCAAGACCCGGGCGTTGCTTGAGCAGCTCGATATCCATATAGATCCCAAAACGATGGTGGGCGAATTATCGCCGGCGATACAGCAGATGATAGAGATAGCCAAGGCGCTGGCCACGGAACCCAAGGTGCTGATATTGGACGAACCCACGGCCACCATCACGGAAAGGGAGGTTGGCGCGCTGTTCGCGCTGCTGCGGAAGCTAAAAGAAAAGAAAATCGCGATTATTTATATCAGCCACCGCCTCTCGGAAATATTTGACATTGCCGACCGCGTTACCGTATTCAAGGATGGAGAGCATGTGAACACGGAGAATGTGAAGAACGTCGACAAGGAGTGGCTGGTGAATAGCATGGTGGGCCGGAGTCTGACGTTTGATCGGGTAGAAAATGAAGAGGCTTTGGGTGATACGATACTGGAAGTGAAGAGCTTTCAGTCAAAAAAATTCAGGGATATCAATTTCAAGCTGAGAAAAGGTGAAATTATTTCATTTGCCGGTTTGGCAGGCGCGGGCCGAACAGAAGTCATGCGGGCGATATTCGGTGTGGACAAAAAGACAAGCGGTGAAATATGGCTCGAAGGAAAAAAGATCAGGATAAGAAGCTGCAAAGACGCCATTCGTCATGGAATTGGCTATATGCCAGAGGACCGCAAAGCTGACGGGTTGTTTTTAGACATGGCTGTATCAAAGAACATTGCGTCGGCATGCCTTGAGAAAGTGTGTAACGGGCCTAACGTCAGCAGAAAGAAGATGGAGATGACTGCGCTGTATTTCAAAGATAAACTAAGCATTGTGACACCCAGCGTAAATCAGAAGGTCGTTAACCTTTCAGGTGGAAACCAGCAAAAAGTGGTGTTTGCTAAGTGGCTGCTTGTGAATCCCAAGATATTGATCGTGGATGAGCCCACTCTTGGCGTGGACGTGGGCGCTAAAGCAGAGATATACAGCATATTAAGAGAATTAGCCAAGAACGGTACGAGCATCATTGTGGTATCATCTGACCTGATGGAGGTGCTGTCCATCAGCGACCGCGTCTATGTGATGTACAACGGCACCATCACAGGCGAGTTGAAGGGCAGCGAGGCGACGGAGGAGCTCATTATGAAATACGCTTCCGGAATTATGTATGAGTAAGGGGCCTGATATTATGTGGATGAGTGCAAAAAGTGTGGAAACCAAGCGTGAAAAGAAAAAAGGAACTGTGTGGGATATGCTGGCAAAAGAACGCTGGGTGTTGCCGCTCGCTTTGATACTGCTCTACATCATCGCTTTTTCTGTGTTCCATACCGATGTGTTTTTATCGGAGGCCAATTTAGCCGCGCTGCTTTTGGAGTTTTCCATACCCTCTATCGTGGTGATTGGCATGGCGATACTGATAATCAGCGGTGAGATAGACCTGTCGGTGGGCTACAACATCATGTTCTCCAATGTGACGGCCGGTACGCTGGTGATACTGGGCGTTCCGGTGGTGCCGGCGGTGTTGATTACGTTGTTTCTGGCCGGTTTGTTTGGGCTGATAGTGGGGCTGCTGGTCGCGAAAGTGGGGGTCAACTCGTTTATCGCGACGCTGGGCCTGGGGCTGGTTTACTACGGGCTGACGCAATTTTTATACAACCAGATATTCAGCGTGGATTTCGGGGGATACGACATACAGCATCTGCCGGAATCGTTTACAGCGCTCGGGCAGACCAGCGTTATGGGGCTGAAGCTGCCGGTCATATTCGCCGCGGTGCTGCTGGCGGTTTTTGTAGTGCTGCTGGCTTGCTCTCGGTATTTCAGGAAGTACTATTATATCGGCATGAATAAGGAAGCGGCGGATCTGTCGGGTATCAACGTGGCGCGCATGAAGACTTTTGCCTTTGTGCTGAGCGCGGTGTTGTCCGCCTTTGCCGGGGTACTGCTGGCCGCGCGGATGGGTTCGAGCTCCACCTCGTTTGGCAGAGGGTGGGAACTTAAGAGCATTACGTCGGTGGTGGTGGGCGGCGTCAGCTTCAAGGGTGGCATGGGGACAATGGGCGGTGCCATATTGGGCTCGCTGTTTATGGTGTGCCTCAGCAACGGACTGCGCATTGCTGAAGTGCCGTCGGATTTGTACAAGATCATCGAAGGCTTGGTGCTGCTGGCTGCGGTTATATTGGACGCGCAGCTGTCTCGGCGCAAGGTTATCGGTTGAAATGTGTTTACTCACGAAATGTGGGGAAAAAATAAAGGAGGAAGAGCATTATGAAGAAACTGACTGGATTATTGGTGCTGGTGCTGGTGGCGGCGATGCTGTTTGCCGGCTGTGGAACGTCTTCCGCAAGCTCGGACACGGGTAAGGAACCGGCAAAGCAGGAAGCGGCTGTATCGGGCGAGAAGGAAGTCTACGTTTGGGCTTGCCAGTACAATTCGCTGCCGTTGTTTGTCAATAACGACTATATCGGCATGGACCTGGTGGCGGAAGAGCTGGGTGTGGAGGTAAAGAAGATTGGGCCTCAGGAGATCGATCTGCCGGCGCTTGTGGCGGCGATTGAGCAGGAGATACCCAAAAAGCCGGACGGCATGATGGTGGTGGGTTGGGATGCGTCTTTGGCCGCGGCGATCGATCAGGTGGTGGACGCGGGCATACCGGTGGTCACGGTGGACGCGGACGTGCCGGACTCCAAGCGCCTGTGCTTTGTGGGTACCGACTGGTATCAGCTGGGCGTTGAGCAGGCCAAGGCGGTGGCGCCTTATCTGGAAGGAAAGTCGGGTACGGCTGTATTAATTGGCATACCGGGTGCCGACAACACGGCCAGTGCGCTGGACGGCTATACGGCAACGCTGCAGAAGCTGGCCCCGAACATTACGGTGTACGACAAGGTTTATGACGCACAGACAAACCCGCAGGTGGTGGCTGAGACAATCGGAAACCTGATTAAAGCCGACGAAACCATTGTGGCGGTGGCCGGTATCGACGCATCATGCGGCCCCGGAATTGCGCAGGCGATCAAGGAGGCGGGCAAGGTAGGTTCAGTGTACGGCACCTGTGTGGATGCTGAGGCAGAGCATCTCCAGGGCGTGAAGGACGGCGCGCTGGTGGCCGCTGTGGGACAGAGGAGACATTTCTTCACTTACTATGGCGTGAAAATGCTTTACGATTACAATCACAGCAAGATAGAGTTCACCAAAGACGACAAAGCCGCCGGCATCACAAACATTCCCTCGATGATCAGCACGGGCTTCATTGTGGTCACTCCTGACAATGTGGACTTGATGATCGAATCGTTGGCTGAAAAAACAAAGTAATATGGGGTTGTAGGGAATATGCTGCTTTGGCAGCATATTCCCCTACAAAAAAGGAGATTTACCATGAAAATCAGGCACATTTCCATAGTACTCCTTTTGGTATTTATACTAGCATCTTGTGCTGAAAAAGACAACTCTCAATCGCAATACATGCCGTCCGAAACGAATTATAAGGAAGAGTTGGATATAAACTCACCCGAGGGGTTAGCAAAAGCGTCCAGCGAGCTGTATTTGGCAATGGTAAACGGAGAAAAGGACATTTGGGAAGGGGTCGAGGAGCTAACCGGATATGCTGTGGCGGATTCCGCGCAGCAGCTTAGGAACAACATGGATGAATTTACGAATCAGATCAAAGCGACAAAGGACTATCTTGAGTCGATTGATGATGAGGTTGCGTACTATCATTATGCCGCAACGGAATACGCGGACAATGGAGTGGCAAAGATCAGAAGAATCCAAGCACATAAAAACGGAAAGAAGTATTACTTTGAACAGGTGTTCGTAAAAGAGGACGGGCAATGGAAAATAGCCAGCGACAACTTGATTGATGCGTTTGAAATAAAATCAAAATTTCTGTTTTGGTATGTATAGTGTGGAGGATTAGATTGATTATATGCGCGTGCGAGCGGAAGTGCCTGATATGGCCAGCCATGTGCCGCTTGAGTCGGGGAGAAACAGCTTTTTGATGTTTGAGCCGGTTTTGTATGCGGCCCGCATACGAACTCCCTGTCTCGCCATCCGCGGCGATGTCGATGAGATCGTTCCAATGGGGAAATCCGAAAGGCTGATCTGCGAAATCAGCAGTATTAAGGAACTTAGCGTCATCAAACACGGGCCGCATCCGTTACCCATGAGCGATAAAGCGTCGGAAGTGTTTGCATTGACACTGGACTGGTTTGACAGATATATGGTATAAGGGGAACTTCATGATCAATTTGGTGGACTATTACGAAAAACTGAGAAGAGTGCGCAGCTTCATGGAGCAGAACGGTTATGACTATGTGATGCTTATGCGCAGAGATAATTTCGGATGGCTGACCTGCGGCGGTGATAGCAAGGTGTTCCGAAGTTCAGAATACGGTATGGGTATATTGTTGGTGGGGCGTGAAAATGTCCGCTTTATTGCGCAGTATATGGACGCGGATAGGATCTATGATGACGAATTGGATGGATTAGGAATCGAAAAGATATCGCTAAAGTGGTACGAGGCTTCTCCTGTGGTAAAAGCAGTTGAATTGACAAACGGAAAGAGGACGGCCGCCGATTTTGATGTATATCAGACGAATGTGGAACAGAAGCTCCAGAAAATCTACGCGCTGCATTATCCGCTGACAGAAAGCGAAATAGCGTTATACCAGGAGTACGGACGGTTATGCGACCGCATGCTTTTCAATATCGCTAGTCGGATCAAGCCGGGCATGACGGAACACGAAATTGAAGCGGAGATATTGTACGATTACGCGCGGGAGAATATGCCTGTTAAGGTATTGTTGGTATCCAGCGACGAACGGATCGACAAATACAGACATCCGTTGGCCAGCGGCAAAAAGGTACAGAAACGCGTATTACTGCACCCCGCCGCCGAAAAACGCGGGCTGCATCTCAATATAACGCGTACGCTGTATTTTGGGGAAGCGCCGCGGGATGTTTTGGAGAAACAGGAATTGATAAACCTCTGTGAGGCACAGGCTATGGCGATGTGTCGCCCTGGTTTTAATATGACGGACATATTGACGGAACGAAAACGAATATTCAGTGAATATGGATGCGCCGATGAATGGAAATATCATTATCCCGGTGCGGTTTCGGGATACCAGATCGGTTCGGCTCAACCGTTTGTAGAAAATTGTAAAATCGAGAGCGGCATTCCGTTTGACTTGTTTGTAACTGTGAAGGGCGCAAAAGTGGAGGAAATGTGCCTGAGTAGTGACGATGGCGGCATCAATTTGACGGCGACTGGGCATTGGCCGCTGAAAACGTATCGGTATGGCGATCGGGAATATCGGCTGCCAATTATTTTACAAATGTGAAATGAAACAAGGGTCATGTCTCGCGCTGAAGAAAGGGCGCATTTTACAAACTATTGTGGGATCGATAACATATGCATAGGAGGGCAATAGATGGGAAAATACCTGTTGGGCATTGACTACGGGACGGGAGGAGGCAAGGCCTGTATAACGGACGATGAATTAAATATGCTTGCCTACGCTTATCGAGAATATCCGATTTACACGGATCATCCTGGGTTCTCTGAGCATGATCCCGAGATGTACTGGAAGGTAACTTGCGAGATCATTCAGGAATGCGTTCGAAAGAGCGGCGTGAACCCAAAAGATATTGTTGCACTATCCACTTCCTCCGCGCTACCCGCGATGGTGATGGTGGATGAGCAGGGAAATATTATTAACAGAGCATATAATCTGATGGACAGGCGGGCGACGCGGGAAGTTGAGTGGATAAAAGAACATATAGGTGAAAAGCGCGTATTCGAAGTGTCGGCTAACAGGCTGGAAGACCATCCGTCGCTGGTCAATCTGTTGTGGGAGAAAAATAATCGCCCGGATGATTTCAAACGCATACGCATGGTACATACCATCGACAGCTTTATTAAATATCGTCTGACAGGCGTTTCGGATATTAACGTATCCGAAGCAGCGTTCTACGGTGTGGCTTACAACCTATATAAGGAAGAGTTTGATCAGGATATATTGGACGCACTGGGAATCGATTGCACGATATTGCCACAGATATCGCCTTGCGAGACTTTTATAGGCGAGGTGACGCCCAAAGCCGCTGCGGCTACCGGCCTTGCGGCAGGTACCAAGGTGGCATCCGGACAGGCGGACGCGTGCGCAGGTTGGCTGGGCGCCGGAGCCATTAACGTGGGCGACATTCAAATGAATCTGGGCACGTGCGGAAATTTCGGTGTCATTCTGGAGAAACCCAATTTTATTGATTCAATGATTAACTTTGCCTACACCATTAAAGGGACGTATGTTGTGCTGCCAACTACCACAACGGGCGGCGTGCTGATGCGCTATATGCGCGACAACTTTTCGCCGCTAGAGGTGGCAATTGAGAAGGCATCCGGTATGGACAGCTATGATCTGCTTAATATGGAGGCGGCAAAGGTGGCTCCCGGATGCGACGGGCTGCTGGTGCTGCCCTACCTGATGGGGGAACGTACACCGATTTGGGATGTCAATGCGCGCGGTGTGGTTTTTGGGTTGTCTCTCAACCACACACGGGCTCATTTGATCCGTGGAATGATGGAGAGCGTTGGTTATGCGTTGTATGACTCGTTCACAGTGCTGAAGGACAACGTGGATAAGATCAACTATCCCATCGTACTCAACGAAGGCGGCGCGAAAAGCAAACTGTGGCGGCAGATCATCACCGACATATTTAATATACCCACGGTACTGGTCAAGAACAGAGCGGGCGCACCGTTTGGCAATTGTTTGCTCGCAGGAAAAATCGCTGGTATATTTAAAAATTACTCCATTGCAAAAGAGCGGACGGAGTATATTGATCCGATGGAGCCGGATGCGGCGCGGCACGATATGTACATGGACTACTTTGGGTTATATAAAAGGATTTATGCGGATGTCAGGGAGCGTTTTGTGGATCTGGCTGAGTTAAGAAGTCGATACGTTCAAAAATAAAATAATCATGAGAAAACAGGAGGAAGCTATGAAAAAAACAACGTTTGGTTTGATCGTCACAACGAGGGGATTTTTTAATCCAGAGCTGGCGCGTGTAGGCCGAAAAAAATTGATT
>JBMNOT010000053.1:0-11480 GCA_050943225.1 Christensenellales bacterium
CGCGAACAGCCTGTCCGGCAAACCGGCATTAATCAGCGCAAACGCCGCAAAAAGGGCGCGCCCTGCCTTTGTTTTCTCCCGTCCTCCCGGGTGCAAAAGACATTGCCCGCTCGCCCAATATGTTAAATATATCAAAATGCCAGAAAAAAAGCTATTTAAAAAATTATTTGAAGAACGCCGCGCTACCGGCGCACGCCCTCGATGCGGATAAAACGGATTCTGTCAAACTCATAGCTGGACAGCGGACGGTCCAGGCTGTCATACGTATGCGTGCAGACGAGTATGTTATGAAGCGCCGGCTCCTTGCCCACCGACACGATAAACTGCGAATGCGTAAACCGGCCCGGCCCGCCGGCGAACTGCGATATGTCGCCCGGCTGTACAGCCTCCATCGGCACTTCCACGCCCACCGGGCCGATGCCCGACTTGCGCACCAGGAAGTTGTACAGGAATTCCACGCCCGTCCACGACGGCGACCTGTTGGACGCGCTGTAATAATACCAGCCGAACGTGGGCGTCGGGTTCATCACGCCGCTGCCTGCATACAGGCACTGCGACACAAAGTTGGTGCAGTCCCCGCCCAGCTTATCGAAGTTGTAGTAGTTCGGGTTGCGCGACAACGCCCATTTCCGGGCATAGGCCACGGCAGCCTCGCGGTTATACGGCGCCAGCATATCATACCCCCCCGTGTTATCATACGGGGATGCGCCGCGCTCGGTGACTTTCAGCTTGCCTTCACGCCCGGCCCGGTCAGTGTGCTGCGCCCGCCCGAGAGCTTCTTCACCTCGATCTGCACGTCGATGCGCTCTTTCAGCGCCTCCACGTGGGATATCACGCCCACCAGCTTGCCCTCGCGGCTGCCCAGGGCGGACAGCGTCTGCAGCGCCGCCTCCAGGTAGTCCTCGTCCAGCGAAGCGAAGCCTTCGTCGATGAACAGCGAATCGATGCGCGCCCGGCCGGCGGACATCTCAGACAGCCCCAGCGCCAGCGCCAGTGACACGATGAAGCTCTCGCCGCCCGAGAGGTTGGTCACCGGCCGCCGCTCGCCTGCCTGATACGTATCGACCACCATCAGTTCCAGCGGCTTTGCCGGGTTGGAGTCGTCGCGCACCAGCACGTACCGGTCGGTCATGCGCGATAGGCTCATGTTGGCAAAGCGCAGCAGCGACTCAAACGTGATGCTCTGCGCGATGCGGGTGAACTTGTCGCCGTTTGCCGAACCGATCAGGTTATCTAAGAGGCTCCATTTTTGCTGAGCCTTCTTTTGGGCTTCCTCCTCGTCCTTCAGGCTCTTCAGCTTGCTGCGGCTCTGCGCGTTCACTTTGAGTATCTGCGCCACCGCGCCCTTCTGCGCCGTCTGTTCGGCGATCAACGCGTCCAGCGCCTCCAGTGCGCAGCGCAGCGCGTCCGTCTCCGGCTCCTCGCCCAACTGGGAAGCCGCGCTGTCCCATTCCTCAAACCGCGCCGCCGTGTCCGGCTCATCCGATACCGCCGCCACGGCGGGGCACTCCGTAAGCGCCGCCGCATATATTTCTCTCAGCTGCTTTTCGCCTTTCGCGATTTCGTCCTGCGTCCGCGCGATATCCCGCTCGCTTTGCTGCACAGCCCGTTCCACCTGCTCCGCAGCCGTGCGCCGCTGCTCTTTGACCTCGGTCAGCCGCCGGGCCAGCGCCTCTGCCGCCGCTTCCTCCGCATCCGGGTCTTTGGCGCCGAACAGCCGGCCGCGCTCCTCCCGCAGCTTGTCCGCCGCTTTTTCCGCTCCGGCAAGCTCATGCTCTCGCTGCTTTTTCTGCTCCTCGATATCGCGAATGTTCTGACGGAAGTTGTCGATGTCCCGCACGTCGCTGCTCACGCCGAGCATCTTTCCCGTCAGCCGGGTTACCTGCTCCTGCAGGGCGATCCGCTGCCGCGACAGCTCGCCGGCCGTCCGCAGCACGCCCTGTGCGTCCGCCAGCCGCTGCTTCAACGCCGCTGCGTCGCTGAGATCTAGTTCCTCCCCTTTCAGTTTGTCGCTATGCTGCTTGACGATGCTTTCCTTCTCCGCGATCTGCTTTGCCAGCTGGTCCGCCGCCGCAGCTGCCTGTGCCGCTGCCCGCTGCGCATCCCTCAGCGCCGACTGCGCCGCCTTATGCCCCGCTTCACACTGCTTCAGCCACTGCTCGTCGAAAGGCTCGTCCGCGCCCGGATGCACCGTCGAGCCGCACAGCGGGCACGGCTCTCCTTCCTTCAGGCGCTGACGCTCCTTGTCAAACTGCTGCCTCAGCCGGGCGTGCAGCAGTTTTTCCTCCGCGTCCCTGGCGGGCTGCTCCAGCTCTCTCTCGCGGGCAAGCAGCTCGTCCGCCAGTTTCCGCTGGCGCTTCAGCTCTTCCTGCCGCTCCGCGATTTCCGCCAACGCCTCCGCCGCCGGCACAGCTATGCCCAGCATATCCGCCTGCCGCTGCCAATATGTTTCATCCTGCCCCTTCAAAGCTGCCTCCTGCTGCGCCTGTAAAGCGGCCAGCTCCATATTGGCAGCATCCAGTTCTTTCTGCGCGCTGCTCAGCAGCCTCTGTCCCACATTGGTGTCGCGGTACAGCATGCCGTATGTCTCGTTGGACGCATCCGGGAAGTACTTCTTAAACAGCTTTAATATCTCATTCTTATATCCCCGGATGCGGTTTTTGTCCTCGCCGATCTCTCTGGCCAGCCGGTCAACCTCCGCCTGCCGCGACGCGATCTGCTGGTCCAGCGCGCGCACCGATTTCAGCGTTTCCGCTAAAGCCGACTGCGCCTGTTTTTGCGCCTGTTCCTGCTTCTCCGCCTCTGCCAGCTCGCTCTGCCGCTCGGCCAGCGCTTTCGCCAGTTTCGGCACATCTTCCTGATAACGCTTCAGCTCCTCATGCTTGTCCTTCAGCCGGGCGATACGGCTGATACAATCCGCCAGTTTATCCTTCAGCGCCGCGTGAACAGGTATCGCCGCATTCAGCCTTTTCAGCTCTTCCTCCCGAGCCGCGGTTTCTTCCTCGCTCAGCACCTCGGCGGATATTTCCGCAATGCGCCGGCGCGTCTCCTCCAGCATGTTGTGTATGCTTCTGGCGCGCTCATGCACAGCCATGGAGATGCGCCGGTATATGTCCATATCCGTCATCTGTTCCAGTATCGCGGCGCGGTCGGTGGAGTTTGCCTGCAAAAACTCGGCAAACCGGAACTGCGCCAGCATGATGGAGCGCGTAAACCGCTCAAAGTTGAGTCCGGTCAGCTCCTCAATCTTGGATTCCGCCTGGCGAATACCCGTCGCCGCAGGACGCCAGGAGCCATCCGCCGCCTGTTCGTACACCTCGCGCTTCACCGCGCGGAACGGCTTGCTGCCCCGCGCGGAGCGGCTGTGCTCAAACCGGCTCCGGTAGCGCTTGCTATGCGACGTGAACACCACCTCGGCGGCGCACGTACTCTCGTATTTGTTCATCAGCTCGTCCTGCGTTTCGCTGACCGTGCTGATGCGCGGCGTGCGGCCGTACAGCGCGAGGCATATCGCGTCCATCACCGTGGTCTTGCCCGCGCCGGACGGGCCCACAATGGCGAAAATCCCGCCGGAATACGCCGGGTCGCAGAGGTCTATTTCAAAGCGGCCCGCCAGCGAGTTTAAGTTTTCGATCGCCACTTTCTCTATGCGCATGATTCCGCGTCCTCCAGCCCGCTCACGATCTCGTTAAAGCAGTCTATCAATGCCTGCCTGTCCGCCTCGTCCACCGCACTGCTTTCCAGACAGCGCAGGAACACGTCCTGCACGCTGAGCGTCTCCAGCGTCTCCGCCTCGTCCGCACTTAACGCCGGCCCGTATGTGCCCATGGTGCGGATGCTCAGCACCTGCGCGCAGCCGCTTTTCACCGCATCGTGCACGTCCGCCGCAAGATGCGGGCAAACAGCCTCGCCGGTGTACGTCACTTCCACCCACACGTCCTCGTCGGCAACCTCGACCAGGGCGGAGAGTATCTCCTCCCGCCCGCCGCGCACCGCCACGAGCTTCACGAACGCAGGCACTTCGATTTCGTTGACGCGCAGCCCGTCGCTCGTATCCACTTCCAGCACGCACTTCTTTGCCCTCTCGCCAAAGCTCATCGGCAGCGGCGTGCCGCAGTAACGTATGTGGTCCCGGCCGGCCACGCGCTGCGCTCCGTGTATATGCCCCAGCGCCACATAACTCAGCTCCGCCGGGAATATGTCCGCGCCCACCTGCCCCAGCGTGCCCACATACAGCTCGCGCACGCCGTCGCCCTCGCTGCGCACCGCGCCCGCCGCAAACAAATGCCCCGTCGCCACGATGGGTACAGGGCCATAAGTCTCTCTCGCCCGCAGCGCCGCCTGCGTCACATCGCTGTAAAACTGCGCCGTTGCGCGGATAATCTTTTCATCGCTGTTTTCGGTTTCATCCTCCAGCCGCACCATCTCGTTCTTGCGCAGGTACGGCACGGCTGCGCACAGCGCGCCCACCTTCCCGTCCGAGCCGCGCAGCGGTATCACATGCCTGTCCGGCTCGCCGGGCAGCCCTACAGTATAAATGTTCAGCCGAGACAGCACGCCAGCCGCCGCTTCCAGCAGCATGGGAGAATCGTGGTTGCCTGCCGTCACCACCACGGTTTTGCAGCACGTCCCCAGCAGCGACGTCAGGAAATCGTAGTACAGCTTTTGGGTTTGTCCGCCCGGAACGCCGTTGTCAAACACATCCCCCGCCACGAGCAGCGCGTCAATGCCCCGCTCGCAGATGATACTTTTAAGCCAGTGCAGAAACTGCTCGTGCTCGTCGTACCGTTTTTTCCCGTATAGCGTATGCCCGATGTGCCAGTCGGACGTGTGCAGTATCTTCATGCGCCCTCCCATATATGAAATCCGTCGTACTTTCCTGTGTCCATTCTATCACGCCCCCTGTCCCCTTTTCAATGCGGCCCTGCCCCAGCCCGAGCAAATAAAAAAGGCCAGATATGGCCCCTCAGCTCATTCATAAACCGATATTTCCAGCCAAACAACAAAAGCCATACCCGCCCGGATATGGCTTTATCAAACCTTTGACAATATCACAGCTTTGTGCCGCATCTCGGGCAATATGCAGGCCCGTCCGAAAGGGCTGCGCCGCACTGGCGGCACGTTTCGTTTGGCGCAACCGGGGTCTGCGGCGGCTGCGGCATGGTCGGAGGGTAGATGCCAGTGCTGCGCTCGGGAACAAAGCGGTTTGCTTTAAAATGGATCTCCGCATATCCGTTGTCCGCCACGTCAAAAAGAAGCGGCGCGGTTTCATGCCCACCTGAATCTGATGCCCGCAGTATATTCTGCCGCTGGCTGGTATACGTATCCAGCGAGCTGTCCGAAGCCAGGCTGCCCAGCCGCTGCCCGTTCAGCGTAAACGTCCATCGCTCGTCCGGCGCGGCAAAGCCTCCCTCGCACACGATTCGGATACCCGCCGCTGACGCCAGCGGCTGGGCATACTGCTCAACAGCCTGCATCAGTTTTTCGGAGGTCGGCACATATAAGCCCGGCTTGCAGTTCTTCGCCAAAATATAGGATATCGCGCCGCCGGCTGCGGCAAATATCAAAGCCATCACATAAGCCCCGATCTCTCCGCCCGCGTAAGCGCCCAGCACCCAGCCCAGCAATTCCATCCCAAACCACAGTATAAACGTCATGGCGACGAAAAAGCCCGGCTTCCTGCCCCGCGCCAGCGCGTTGGCTTTGTTCTTTTTGGAGAGATAATACAGGACCAGCAGCTCAAGCATAACGGGGATCCCTTCCGATGCTTTTATGCAGCGGCGCCAAAGCCGGCTACAGCTTCAGCTTCGCAAACCGCTCCATCGCTTTCTCGGTGTTTTCGCGCGTGTTGAACGCAGTCAGGCGGAAATAGCCCTCGCCTGCGCTGCCGAAACCTGCGCCCGGCGTGCCCGCCACGCCCGCATCCAGCAGGGCGTCGAAAAAGTCCCACGACGGCATGCCGCCCGGCGTTTTGAGCCATACATACGGCGAGTTGGCGCCGCCCCAGCACTCGATGCCAAGAGCCTGGAGCCCTTCGCGGATGATTTTGGCGTTGCCGAGATAGAAATCGATGATCTCCCTGATCTGCGCCTTACCCGCCTCAGTATAGCAGGCGAGCGCGCCCTTCTGCGTCACATACGACACGCCGTTGAACTTGGTGGTGTGCCGCCGGTTCCACATGGCGTTCAGCGAATGCAGGTTGCCATCCGAATCCGCCGCCATCAGCGCCTTGGGCACCACGGTGAACGCGCAGCGCGTGCCGGTAAAGCCCGCTGTCTTGGAAAAGCTGCGGAACTCGATGGCCACTTCCTTGGCGCCCTCAATCTCGTAAATGCTGTGCGGTATGCCGTCCTCGCGGATGAACGCCTCGTACGCCGCGTCAAACAGTATGATGGAGCCGTGCTTTTTGGCGTAATTCACCCACTCGGCCAGCTCGGATTTTGTCAGCACGGTGCCGGTGGGGTTATTGGGATAGCACAGGTATACAAGGTCAACCGGCTCCTTGGGCAGCGCGGGCTTGAAGCCATTCTCCGCCGTGCACGACAGGTATGTGATGCTCTTGTAACAGTTTTTCTCCTCGTCGTAATCGCCCGAGCGACCCGCCATCACGTTGGTGTCCACGTACACCGGGTACACCGGGTCCAACACCGCAACGGTGCACTTGTCCGAAAACAGCTCCTGGATATTGCCGGTGTCGCACTTGGCGCCGTCCGACACGAACACTTCGTCCGGCGTAATGCCCAGCCCCGCATAGTCGTTCTCCGCGATGGCCTCGCGCAGCCATGCATAGCCCTGCTCCGGACCGTAGCCGTGGAAGCCGGAAGCCGTCGCCATATCGTCCACCGCCGCCTTCATCGCTTCGACCACCGCAGGCGGCAGCGGGCAGGTCACGTCGCCGATGCCCAGCTTGATGATATCGCCGCCGCGCGCGCTGATCCGCTTTGCCATCTCGGAAAACAGATAGCTGCCCCGCAGGCGGTTATAGTTCTCGTTAATCAATACCATGAGCTTATTCTCCCTCTGTTCTTCTGTTCGCTGAATATTTGATTTATTCTAACCCAATCCCGATGAAAGCGTCAACCGCAGCCGCATCAGCCCGGTATGCGCACCGGCATTCCGGGCACAAAGTCGCTGGGCCGCAGGCGCTCGTTGGCGGACAGCAGCGCGCTGACGGGCACACCGTATCGCTGCGCCACGCTCACCAGATTATCCCCTTCCTTCAGCGTATACCACCGGCCGTCCTCCTCCAGGCTGCGCTTTATCTGCACAGTCTGCCCGGGCTCCACCTTCATCGGGTTCACGCCGGGATTCAGCGCGCAGAACGTCGTCACATCCATGCCGAATTTGCGCAGCACGTCAAACAGGCCTTCGCCGTCCGCCAGGGTGTAGGCGCCGTCCGCCTGCAGCGTTTTTGCCTTCGGAATCCTGATAACCTGCCCGGCCGCCACGTAGTTGGGATTCAGATACGGGTTAGCCTCCAGCAGGTCGGCCAGCGTTATGCCGTGCCGCCGCGCGATGCGCATCAGCGTCTCGCCGCGCCTTACCGTGTAATACGCAGGGCAGCCTGCCGCCTGGTCCGCGTCCCGGATTTGCTTTTTGTATTCACAGCAGTTATCGGGGTGTTGTGCCATGTCCATCGCCTCACAACATAAAAATAGTCGTCCTATATTTTATTCGCGGGCGGATGGTTTAAGAACCACGGGTTTTGTCCTCTATCAGCGAAATAAGCAGATACATGTCGTTGTGCCGCTTCTGCAGGAACATGCACAGGTTGTTTATTCCAGTCATAAGACGCATATAAAAACGGCTTATTCCCAAAGCCGCCTGAGATGCCATTAATATGGAAGGGTATACTTCTTAGCCTTTCTTTCCTCCATCTCCTTTTTGAGCTTTTCCACCTTTTCCATGATGGCCGGAATCTCTTCCTCCATCAGCTTCTCATAATAGCCCTCGTATTCATAAGTCAAATCTTCCAGGCTCCTGGTCCTGATGCCCTCAACGAATCGCTCCAGCATGTCAAAGTCCTTCTCATAGCAGTGCATCGAGTTGCTGCGGTGCGTGTAGGCGCCCACGTCCACCGCCAGCAGAGCGGCCACCTTTTCCTGTAGCTTAATGAGCGCAAACGCGTTGAAGAAAAACGCCTCGGGCAGGTCATTGGAACGGAACAGCACCTTCATATGCAGCTTATCGTCCCGGATAAAAAACTGTATGGACTGCAAGCAGGCCGGGTCGGCATTTTTACTGTCCACCTGAAAATCCCGGATGTTCATCACCGCGCGCCGCGTGAGCGGGTTGCGCGTCAGTTCGCTCAATATAAAGGGCATCTGATAAGCGTAGCGGGCGTGGTAGGTATACTCCCAGCAGTTCCCATCGCCGATCTTGAAATCCAGTATGCCGTCCAGCACTTCCATCACATACTGCTGCAGTTCGTGATGGCCGCCAATCATCAGACGGCTGATGCGCGGCTCCTTCACCGGCTGATGCACCACCACCGTCATGCTGCATTCCTTCTGCAGCTGGTTGTAGTCCGGGCACCCCACAATATCCCCGTTTTCCATCAGCTCCACCAGCGCCCTGTGATAAGCCTCCGGCAGCGTCTGGCCCTCCACAAATATCTCCTTCATCTCCCCAAATCCCCTTATCTCTATAATTAATGCATAAGTCCGTATACCATATATGATATGGTAAACAGGCAGCAAATACAATATATCCACCCATGTTGGTGGATAGATATAAAATATTGTGGATAACCTCGTTTCTTTCCTTGCTTTACAAAAAAGGCCCGCAGCAGTATGATACCAAACAGACGGAGGTTCGCTCATATGGAAAGGGTATGTCAGTTCTTAAAGGAAGCCGGCACTTATTTTCTCGCCACAGTGGAAGGCGACCAGCCCAGAGTACGCCCTTTCGGCACGGCCCACATATTTGAGGGCAGGCTTTACATCCAGACCGGCAAGTCAAAAGCTGTCTCAAAGCAGCTCGCAGCCAACTCCAAAGTGGAAATCTGCGCGTTCAAGGACGGCGTATGGCTGCGCGTCGCGGGAGAGCTCGCCGAGGACGACCGCGTAGAAGCCAAAAGGTCCCTGCTGGACGCTTATCCCGAGCTGCGTTCAATGTACGATGAAAACGACAGCAACACGCAGGTGCTATACTTCAAAAACGCGACGGCAACATTCAGCTCTTTTGCGGCGCCGTCTGAAATCATTGAATTCTAAGAATTAATGAAAAACAGGGGGAAAAATCATGCTCAAAGCGGTAAGAGGCGACATCACCAAAATTGCCGACGTGGACGCCATCGTCAATGCCGCCAACAATACGCTGCTGGGCGGCGGGGGCGTGGACGGCGCTATCCACAGGGCGGCGGGAAGCGGACTGCTTGAGGAATGCAGGAAGCTGGGCGGATGCGATACCGGCGACGCCAAAATAACAGGCGCGTACAACCTGCCCTGCCGATACGTCATCCATACCGTGGGCCCGGTGTGGCGCGGCGGTTCCCACAGCGAAGAAAAGCTGCTGGCGTCGTGCTATACGCAGAGCCTGCGCCTCGCCAAAGAGAACGGTATTAAGCGCATCGCGTTCCCTTCCATTTCCACCGGCGCGTACTGTTTTCCGGTCAAACTGGCGGCAAAAGTTGCGGTACAAGCGGTGCGCGATTTTCTGAAAGAGAATCCGGGCTCTCTTGAACTGGTGGAGTGGGTATTGTTCGATGATGAAACTTTCCGGATATACGACGAAGAGATACAGAATACCGCGCCCATAGATTGAAAAAACGCAAAAACAAACCGGACGCACCTTCAAAAGCAGCGTCCGGCATTGGAGCGGGTGATGGGAATCGAACCCACGTAACCAGCTTGGGAAGCTGGCACTCTACCATTGAGTTACACCCGCGGACGGGAAGTATTATAACATAAACTCTGTTTTTTGCCTACATAAAAAATAAATAAAAATTCAGCCGCCAGTGATACCGTTTTCCCATCCGCGGGGAAAACACAGTCCCCATTATTGCCTGTTTATCGTCTGCTTATACAGCTGGTTGGCAAACACCGTCACTCCGGCCACCAAAACACCCTGCAATATGCCGCTCAGCTTCATGCCGGACAGGAAGAATGCACCGATCATGCCCAGCCCTGTAAGTATCCAGGGAATCAGCCAATCAGGCACTTTGGGTGTCCGTTTCAGAAAAATGCCGATCACATAAAGCACTGGCACCAAAATATACGCATCCTGTATGACGTAGTCCAAAAGGTTCATATCCAGATAATCCTCCTTCCAGTCCGGCGAACCACACTGAGCGCTGCCCGGCTGCGCCGGGGGTATTCCGTCCCTTAATCCAGTATAATAAATATGCGGGCAAAACGGCCTCTAGTCATTCTTATCGACAAATACCGCCGGTAATTCGTATTGTCATATCATGGTTTCAATGCTAAAATCAAATTACTGGAGGGCAAACGCCTGCATGGAAACTCATATCGGCGAAAAAATCATCAGAAAACGCAAAGCGCTGGGGCTGACCCAAAGCGAGCTGGCAAAAAGGGCCGGTATTGCGCAGTCCACCTTGTCCAACATCGAAAAAGGCGAGCAGCGGCCTCAGTTCGACACCATATCGGCTATCTGCCGGGTGCTGGGCGTCAGCATTCTGGAGCTGCTGACATATGAAGAGAAACCGTCCCGCATCCGGTTCTTTGAAGAGGCCTTCCAGATAGGCACTTCCGGCAGCGCGCCGGAGGTCAGCATGGCATCACGCCTTAAGGATTTCGACCGCTATCTTTACGATCTCTTTATTGCTCAGACCAGAGTTTCGGACCATCCTGCCGATGCAGGCGCCGGCTAAAGCTGTAAAGACAAGACAGGCGAATCTGCATGAGGTGTTGAGGGAACAAAGCGCAGGAGAACGAAATGAAAATTTACATCTTAATTGAAGACAGCAAGCCCAAGGGTTCGGCGTTTATCGCCGAGTATGGACTGTGCCTTTATTTTGTCTATCAGGGTAAGCGCATACTTTTTGACACCGGCGCGTCGGACGCTTTCATCTACAACGCCACGCTGCTCGGCATCGACCTGTTAAAAGTGGACATGTGCATACTCTCCCATGCCCATAAAGGCCACACGGGCGGGCTTGCCTATTTCCTTGGCATCAACAAAGAAGCCCCGGTGTACATGAAAAGCGCGGCGCGCAGCGAATTCCACATCCGCCGCCTGGCTAAACTGGAATATACCGGCATGGACAGGTCACTGCTGGAGAAATATCCGGACCGGTTCCGCTTTATCGACGACGACGCCGAGATACTGGACGGTCTGTATCTCTCGGGCGTCCAGAAACACCGCAAACCCCCGCTGTTTGCGTCGATGATGTACGAGAAGCGGGGCGATGCGCTGGTCCGCGACGACCTGTCGCAGGAGCAGTTCCTCGCCATGCGCGGCGACGAGGGCATCACCGTCATCACCGGCTGTTCCCACAACGGCCTCATAAACGTGCTGAT
>JBMNOT010000054.1:0-11475 GCA_050943225.1 Christensenellales bacterium
TTGAACAATTCCTGGACGTCAGCAACGCTTTCACATTGCAAACCGGCTTGTTGCATGATCTCAAACAGCCTTTTCCGGTCTGCACGTCTTTCCTGCCGTGTCCGTGTGTCTTTCTTGACCATTTCTATAATACCTCCGTTTGAGTGCTTCTATCTTACACCCTCCCGCAGGTTTACACAAAATCTAGGATGGTCTCGCTGTTTTAATTGTTATCTGTTATCATCTTTTGTTATCTGCGTTATAAGGACAGTGATAAGGAAAAATGATTTGGTGATCTATTGATACGGCCTATCCTGAGATCGTAAATAGCGCATCTGCCGTGCCAATCTGAAAGCGCCCACCATACGTTTAAAGCCCAGCATATAGGCATATATCGGGTTAAGTTCTCTATGGCAGAAAACGTAAATAAAATATTCGAGACAACGAAAAAAGCCCGATTTAATCGGACTTTCTCGGTGGTAGCGGCGACCTGATTCGAACAGGTGACACTTCGGGTATGAACCGAATGCTCTGGCCAACTGAGCTACGCCGCCACATAATAACCCGACTGAAAATTCTTCCAATCGGGTTATGGCTAATTGGTTGCGGGGGAGGGATTTGAACCCACGACCTCCGGGTTATGAGCCCGACGAGCTACCAAACTGCTCTACCCCGCGTCAACGTGCAAAAGATATTCTATATCAAAACATCCCGCGCGTCAACTGATTTATTAAAAAACTCTCTAGCATGAAAATGCTTTCAGATACGCCGGCTGTTTTGCCTGTATATGGCATCCATTTATTAAGCATGTGCTGTGCGGCGCACTTTAAGTCATTATAGACGTCACGCCGGTCTTATGCTACCATAAACTCAATTATTCTTGATGGAGCCGCCGATGCAATTTCGCAAAGCCTACACACTGTCGCAAAAAGACTATGTTTTATACAACCGTTACACGCACCGCAGGCAGCTCGTGCTGATGCCGCTGCTGTTTATCGTGCTGATAATGGCGCTGTGCCTTTTTATGATTTTCGGCGCTCATGCGGCCGGGCCCGATGCGCTTTTCTATGTAACGCCGCTGGTCGTGGCGTTTGCCGTTGGTATTACAATCGTCAACGCCGCGATGATGAACAGCCAGGCGCGCCGACGGTATCAGGCCAGCGCCGCGCTCAAAAGCGCTTTTGAGCTGGTGATCGGCCGCAAGGGCATCCGGGAATCCGGCGATGCCGGCAGCTCCACGGTGGAATGGTCACGAATCGCTTTTGCGAAAGAAACGCGCCACGCCATCTACATCCATCTGGCGCCCCGCCGGGCCTTTGTCATCCCAAAGGCGCTGCTGAACCCGAAGGAAACCGATATTATTTATCAGCTGCTTAAAAAATACCTCGGTCGAAAATGCCGTATCAGGAAGCGCTGATGCGCTTTTCTTCTTTGTTCACGATCCATATGCCAAGGGCCACCAGCGCCGCCGCGGCAATCATCTCCGGGCCGATATGCTCGCCCGGCACCAGCAGCACGGAAAGCAGTGTGCCGAAAAGCGGTATCGCGAATTTGTACTGCTCCAGCACGGTGGCCTTGTGGTATTTCAGCATCACGAACCACAGCGTAAACGCCGCTGCGGACAGCGCCGCCATGTAAACGAGCAGAACCGATGCCGCCGGTGTAAACGCCAAGCCCTGCGGGTTGCCCGCGTACCCCACTGCTATCAGCAATATGCCGCCTATGGCCAGCTGCCCTCCGGACAGCCGGACAGCATCCGTTTTTCCGCCGTATTTACGCACCAGCACCGTGGCCAAGGCGCTCAGCACGCATTGCACCACGATGAGCCCCTCGCCTTCCGGGGCGAAAGAAAACATCTCCCCTTTGAGCAGCGTGATGTTGACCAGAACCACCCCCGCGAAGCCGCACAACAGCCCGACGGCTTTGCGCCAGCTCAGCCTGTCCGCATCGCTGCGCGCCCTCGTCATGAAATGGGCGAACACTGCCACCAGAAAAACGGACAACGAGTTGAGTATGGAGCCCTTAACGCCGGTAACACGCGACATGCCGATATAATAAGCCACATACTGTCCGAACGTCTGCAGCCCCGCTACCGTCAACAGCAGCGGCCACTCGCGCCGGGGCGGTATTACCCGAATCTTCATGCGCAGCCCGCCGAACGCGAGCACCATCGCGCCCGCCAGCGTAAACCGCAGTCCTGCCAGCAGCAGCATTTGCCAGACGTCCAAACTGCCCAGCTCGGCGTACGACAGCTTGATGGCGGGAAACGCGCTGCCCCAAAGCAGGCAGCACAGCATCGCCGTCAGCACCATCACGCTCTTTTTTCGAAACGGGCTTGTCTTCTCCATGCCGCCCCCCTTCCCGGCCGTTGCAGCCTATCATATCACAGGAAGCCGGCCCTGTCACCGGAACATATACTCTCACCGAAGTTTACTGCGGCACAAGGGTGCGGCAGGAGCAGTTACGTTCAGTATTGAAACCATTTGTGATATAATGGATGCAATATTTGCAATTATCATCCGTACAGAGAGAAGCCGACATGAAGAAGGTATTAAACAAGCAGCCCAACTCCGCTCATTGTTTTGTGTGCGGTCTGGAAAACGACAAGGGCCTGAAAGCCTCTTTCTATGAAACGGAAGACGGCGAAGTGGTCGCGCTGTTTACGCCCCACCCGATGCACCAGAGCTACCCCGGCCGCGTCCACGGCGGCATCTCCGCGTGCATACTCGACGAAACGATGGGCCGCGCCGTCCAGATCGGGGAACCCGATATCTGGGGCGTCACGGTGGATCTGTCGCTGACATACAAAAAGCCGCTGCCTTACGGCGTGCAGCTCAAAGCAGTGGGCCGCATCACCCGCAATCTGCGGCTGCTTTTTGATGCAGAGGGCGAGATCTATACGCCCGATGGCGAAGTCGCCGTCATCGCCAAAGCTCGCTACGTCAAGATGACCATCGACCAGATTACCGACGATTACGACCCGAGCTGCTGGAAAGTGCACCTGCACATCGACGACCCGACAGAGGTATAGCTGCAATCCAAAAAAGCTGCCGTCAGCATATGGCGGCAGCTTTTGCGTATACGGCCAAAACTTATTTAACAATAGTTACTCGCCCGTCCAGGTGCCGCCCAGCGCGTTGGTCGTCTCCGGCCCTACGATTCCGTCCACCTTCAGCTTCTTTTTCCGCTGGAACCCTTTGACGGCGCTTTCGGTTTTCGGGCCGTATATGCCGTCGATGGTGCCGGGAGAGAAGTTGTGGTACGCCAGCGCATACTGCACGTCGGTAACATCCTCGCCCCTCATGTAAGGCGATGTGACTTTCAGCAGCCTGCCCAGTTCAAACGAATCCAGCGGCGGGTCCATGGTTGGTTCGCCGCCGTCCACCCAGCAGCCCAGCAGGGCTTTCGCCGTTTCGGGGCCGACGATACCGTCCACCTTGAGGCCCTTCTTCTTCTGAAATTCTTTGACAGCCCTTTCGGTGTACGGCCCATAGATGCCGTCGATGGGACCGGGGTCAAACCCGCTGTTTTTCAGCGCCGTCTGGACCTGCTCCACATCTCCCCCGCGCATATACGGGGCCTTGATCTTCAGGTACCTGCCCACCCAGCACGACGAAGGATCCGGCTGCTTCGGGATTGTCGTATTGGTATAGTCCACGTCCGCCATCCTGCCCCAGTTGGTCCACTTCTTTCCGGTGGCCGGCGCGGTGAGCTTGGACAGCACGACGCCTACGCTGGTCCCGCCCGACTCAATCACCTTGCCGTTGCCGATATAGATGCCGATATGCCCGCTGCGCCATACGCACAGCCCGGGTATTTCGGGAATAGTGGAGATCTTGCCTTTCTGCACCGATTTGCTGTAAATCGTGTTCGCCGTCTTGTCGCCGTAACCCGGTATCTTGCTCCTGTACGCCTCGATCACCAGGCCGGAGCAGTCCACCACGATCTTGCCGAACCACTTCGCGCACTTCACGATGTAATAGTCGTAACCCCTGCCAGATTTCTTCTGAGCCGCCCATTTCTCCGCCAGCTCACGTGTATAAACCTGCCCCTGGCCGCCAAACACATATCCCCAGCCGGCGTTCTTCGCTTTTATCACAAAATCAACGATGTCCGCTGCTTTGATGACCGCCATATTGCTTCCTCCTTATATATCGCCTGCCGTTTGCATACATATTTTTATCATATGCGTATACCGGGGCCGACGTGCCGTCCCTGCGTGGTTGACACGCCCGCCGTTTCCAGTACAATGGGCATATAAAGCGGCAGGCTTTGTGGAGGATGTATGGAGTCCAGATACAAAATTGGCATGCGGAATATCAAGACGGCTGTGGCGGTGGGCATCTGCCTATTGACCGTACAGCTCATCGGCCTGTTTAGCAGCGTCATCGGGCTGGACAAGGAAATAAACGGCATCCAGGCGGCGCTGGCCGCCACCATCTGCATGAAATCGTCGCTGCAGACCACGCTGAAAACGGGCCTCGACCGCACCATCGGCACCATCATCGGCTCTGTTATGGGCGTGCTGTTCCTGCTGCTCGGCGGCTATATCCCCAGTGCGCTTTTCGTGCTGCTGGTTACCGCCGGCGTCGTGGTCATCATCTATATGTGCAACGTGCTACGCCTGCAGGCCAGCATACCCATCAGCGTGGTGGTGTATCTCATCATACTGGTCGGGCGCAGAGAGACATCGCCGCTGATGTACGGCCTGGTGCGGTTTGTTGAAACGGTGTTCGGCATATTCGTCGCCTATGTAGTCAACCGTTTTCTGGACATACGGCGGATCGCCCGCCGCGGAAAGGAAGCCGAAGCCGACACGGAATCCGCTACGCTGCGCGCGTTTACCCCGGCGGATACCGGCACGCTGATGCACATCTGGCTGCGCGCCCATATCTCCTCGCACAGCTTCACCAGCGACATGGTGTGGCACCAGCGCTACGAATCCGTCCGCAGCGCGCTCTCCTCCTCGGATACCGTGATATACCATGACGACGGCGGCGTCAAAGGCTTTATCTGCGTCACCGAAGACGTCATCACGGCGCTGTGCACGCTGCCCGAGGCGCGGGGCCGCGGCGGCGGCACGCGACTTTTGGACCGCGCCAAAGAAACGCACGCCTGCCTGAGTATACGGGTGTTCAAGAAAAACGAGAGCGCCGTCAAATTCCTGCTCAACCGCGGTTTCGTGATCGCAAAAGAACTGCCGGCATCGCCCGATTCCGAAGCCGAATATGTGATGGAATGGTCGCTCAAAAACAAAGCCGCCTGCCCTGTTCCGTCCGTTCAAGACAATGAAGCGGAGCTTAGCAAAAACTAAAGCCGCCTTATCTTAGGCGGCCTGTTAGTCTTATTTGCGCTCCAACTCAATCCATCCGGCGCGACAGCTGCACATTTTCCGCTGTCAGGTCCACCTCGTAACGGCATCTGTCGCCCCGCACGATCATCACCGTGTATTCAAACACATCGTCGCTATCCGTATACGAAACGCGCTGCACGAAAAACGCGCTGCTGTCCTTGGGCACGCCCAAAAGCGCGGCCTCGTTCTCGCCCAGCAGCATGGCCTCGTAGGTTTCCTGCGCATGCCCTAAGCGTATGCCCGCCTCCCGGATGAGCGCGTTATACAGCGAGCCTTCCTCCACCATGGCCTGCGTCAGGAACGGGCAGATGCGCCGCGGGATGAACGCCATCTCCAGGGCCAGAGGCTCATCGCCCGCGTAGCGGATGCGGGTGATGCTGAACACTTTCTCCTCGGGGTCCACCAGACCCAGATGCCGCTTGATTTCCTCGCCCGGCGTGATCACCTCATACGCCAGCACGCGGGAATGCGGCACCAGCCCCATCGCTGTAATTTCGTCGGTGAAGCTGTAAAGGTTATGCAGGCTGCGCACGATCCGGGGTCGGGAGACAAAGCTGCCCTTACCCTGATGCCGCACCACCAGCCCTTCCTCCTCCAGCTCTGCCAGAGCCGCCCGCACGGTGGAGCGGCTGATGCCGTAGTGCTCGCAGAACTCGCTCTCCGAAGGCAGCGGGTCTCCGGGAGAAAGCCGGCCCTCCCTGACGTTCTGCCGGATGATGCTGATCAGCTGTTCATAGAGCGGGCTGCTGCCCGCCGCGTTCAGTTCACCCCGAATCGGAAAATCGCTCATCTTTCCTCCCAACGCCTCAGCAATGCCAAAAGGTCTTCGCGCATCCGCGCGGCCTGCTCTTCGTCCGCGCTCTCCAGCTTCGCCCGCACCAGCGACAGCACGTCCACAGCCGGCTCCGCTTCACTGACAGCCGCGGCGGGCACCTGCGCGAAGCTCTCGGTGTCGTACGTCTCAAACATGCCGGGCACCACGGCGGGATACCCGCGCTTTTTGAGCTCTCCCGCGAACACCGCGCACACTGATTCCTCGCCGTGCATCACGAACACGCGCTCAATAGTGGTCGGGAAATGCCCGATCCACTCCAAAAGGCCCGCCTGGTCGGCATGGCCTGAAAAGCCCTCCAGCTGCTCAATGGCCGCCTTCACCTGTATTTCCTCACCGAATATCTTCACGCTTTTCCTGCCGTCAAGGATAGAACGGCCCAGCGTACCCACAGCCTGATAGCCCACGAACAGCACAGTGGAATCCGCGCGCCAGAGGTTGTGCTTCAAATGGTGCTTGATGCGGCCCGCTTCGCACATGCCGCTGGACGATATGATGATCTTCTGTCGCGGGTCGAAGTTGATTTCCTTGGACTCTTCCGCCGTCTGGGCGATCACCAGCGTGCTGAACGAAAAAAACTTCACGCCCTCCGCTTGGTACGCCGTCGCCTCTTCGTCGTAATAGTTGTGGCTGCTGTCCTCGAATATCTCTGTGGCCGCGATGCCCAGCGGGCTGTCGATGTATACCGGCACATTCTCCAGCCCCGGCACGCTTTTCTCCTCCAGCAAGAGGCTGATGTCATACAGTATCTCCTGCGTACGGCCCACGGCAAACGACGGTATCACGATGTTGCCGCCGCGCGCCAGACCGCGGGTCAGCACCTCGCGCAGCTGCTCGCGCGTGTTCTCGACCCGCTGGTGCAGCCGGTCGCCGTAGGTACACTCCATCAGCACGATATCCGCCTCGTGGATATAGTTCGGGTCCTTGATGATGGGCTTGTTCTTGTTGCCAATATCGCCGGAAAACACCAGCTTCTTCTGCCTGTCCCCCTCGGTGATATACAGCTCAATGGAAGCGGAACCCAGCAGGTGCCCGGCGTCCACAAACGACGCTTTCACGTTGTCCAGCGCCTGTACCACGTCGCCGTATTCCACAGGCCTAAGGTACCGCGTCGCAGCCTTCGCGTCCTCCACCGTATAGAGCGGCTCTATGGGCGGCTTGCCGGCGCGCTGGCGCTTGCGGTTCTGCCACTCCACTTCCATCTCCTGGATGTGGCCCGAATCGGGAAACATGATGGTGCACAGCCGCGCGGTGGCGCTGGTGCAGTATATCGGGCCGCGGAAACCCTTCTTGACCAGCAGCGGCAGCAGCCCCGAGTGGTCGATATGCGCGTGGGTTAAAAACACGGCGTCGATCTCGCGCGGGTCGTACGGGAACCCGGCTTCCATGGGCAGGAGCTTCTCGTCCCGGCCCTGCCGCATGCCGCAGTCCACAAGTATTTTATGGCCGCCCGCCTCGATCATCGTGCTGGACCCCGTCACGCACTTCGCCGCGCCCAGAAATGTGATATTCATACGCTGCCCCCAATAGACGATGGATTGCTCTGCTTGTATACCCGGGCGGCGCTTCCTGAAAAGCAGGCGTTTCAGAAACACTGCCGCCGGTTTCTTCCATTATACACGATACCGGTCGGTCAGTCCAAGCCGAAATAAATCCCTGTACCAAATAAAAAACAGAAAGCGGAGTGCACATGCTCCGCTTTCAAATATATATATTTGTCCGAAAAGACGTTTGCGCCGGAACAAAAAAAGCTGCCTAAAAATCAACGTTAGGCAGCCGAACCGTCGTAGCCCATAAGGCCTTAGACTCCATGCTTTGCGCCCGCGCCTTTCAGCGCGTTTGCCTTTATCTATAGGAATTATTATACACACGCCAAAATATGCTTGTCAATCGAACGGATTTTCTGTGTGTTTCACACCGTCCTGAAGCGCTGCTTTAAGTCCTGATACAGGCCGGAATATGTCTTGATGATGCGGTCATATGTCTCCACGTTTTCAGGAATGGGCTGCGTCACCGTCTCCACGGTCAAAAGCTTCGCCGCCTCGTCCACGCTGGACCACACGCCTGCTCCCACACCGGCCACCACCGCCGCGCCGTACGCGCCGCCCTCGCCTGCGCCGCGCAGCGTCTTCACCGGAACGCCCATCACGTCCGCCTGTATCTGCCGCCAGACAGCGCTTTTCGCGCCGCCGCCCGACGATATGACCTCGGTGGGCTTAAGCCCCGGCCGGGTGGACAGCATCAATTCGTAGATCTCGCGCAGGCCGAATACCACGCCCTCCATCACCGCACGCGCCATATCGCCGCGGCTGGTGGTTACCGACAGGCCGTAGAACACGCCGCGCGCGTACGGGTCGGCATGCGGCGCGCGCTCTCCGGTCAGATACGGCAGGAATATCACGCCGCCCGCGCCGGGCCTGCTTTCTGACACCTCTTTATTGATGATGCTGAACGGGCTGTCCACGCCGCCAAAAAACGTATTCTTGAACCATTCCAGCGAGCCGCCAGACGAGAGCTGGCAGCCGAGCGCCATCCACGTGCGCTTGTTGTTGCAGAAATACTGCACCTTGCCGCCGGTGTTTTTGCCGAACGCATCCAACGACATGGCCACAACGCCCGACGTGCCGATGATAAAGCCGATCCGGCCTTCCTCGACGATGCCCATGCCGGTGTTCTGGATCACCGCGTCGCCGCCGCCCGCGTACACCGGCAGCCCCTCGGGCAGCCCTGTCAGCTTCGCCGCCTCGCGGGTCACACGCCCAGCCAGCTCGTCGGATTCCAGCACTTCGGGAAATGCCGCTATGTCAAAGCCCAAAAGGCCGATCAGCGGTTTGCTGAACTCCCGCTTCTTCACGTCGAACAGGCCGGTGCCGGAAGCTTCCGAAACCTCGGTGCACCGCCGCCCCGTCATCAGGAAGCGGATATAGTCCTTGGGCATCAGGAAGTGCTTCATGCGGGCGTAGTTTTCCGGCTCGTGCTTCTTCAGCCAGAGCAGCTTGCCGCCCGTATAGCCGGTAAGCATGGTGTTATTGGTGTAAGCCAGCAGGCCGCTGGGGCCGCCCGCCGCGTCGATGATCTCGCGGCACTCCGCGTCGGTGCGCTGGTCGTTCCAGAGTATCGCGGAGCGGATCACCTCGTCCCGCTCGTCCAGCGCCACCAGGCCGTGCATCTGCCCCGAAAAGGACAGCCCGACGATATCCGAGGCCGCCACGCCGCTTTGTTCCACAGCCGCTTTCATCGCCTCGCACGTGCCCGCCCACCAGTCGGCCGGGTTCTGCTCGGACCAGCCGTCATGCGGCGTATACAGCGGATAGGCGCGCGTCTGAGAGGCCGCCAAATGGCCATCCTCGCCCACCAGTATGCACTTGACACCCGACGTTCCAACATCAATACCGGCTAAATATTTCATAAGCGAACAATCCTTTTCCAGTTTTATTTTTTATAATTGTATGGGAGGCTCATAAAATATATGCTGTTGTTATTATATAGCAAGCACAACGCGTATACAAGAACATAACAAATATGAAAAAGCGGAGCCGTGGTTGGCCCCGCTTGCAATATCATAGACATCCTTTATTATCTTCCCCAGCTGTCAATCCGGACCTGGAAACGGCCGTCCGTATCATCGGGAACCACCACGCTGATTATGCGGACGCCTTCCACCTCGAGGGTCAGCCTGCGTTCTCTCATGCGCCTGGTGAATCCTTTCGTCAGCTCCGCCATGCCATAGGTGCTGCCGGACACATGCCGGGCCTTCAGCGGCACGATCACCTCATCCTTTTTCCGCTTCAGCCGCCGGACGGTACGGAGCAGCTTTTCCTGCCCCTTGTCATCCCGGCCGTATACCCTCACGGATACGTTGGGCAGCAGCAACAGCAGCAACGGTATGATCAGCAGCAACAGCAGCCACCACATCCAGCCAAGGTCCTGCTGTGCCGCAGGCGCGGCCGCCGGTACGGGTTCATCTTCAACGGTTTCGCCCGTCTGCGGAACAGCTTCCTCTGCGGTTTCGCCCGCCTGCGGAATAACCTCATCTGTGATCTGGTTTCCACCGCCCGCCTGCGGAGCAGCTTCATCTATGGTTCCGCCTGTCTGCGGAGCAGCTTCATCTATGGTTCCGCCTGTCTGCGGAGCGGTTTCCCCTGCAGGCCCGCCTGCCTGCGGGGCAGTTCCTCCTCCCTGATCGACAATTGCTGTATAGACGGCCGTCACAGTAAGGTCGCTCCTCACATTGTTAAACGGAATGTCCCATCCGGTAAAGGTGTAGCCTTCCCGCGACGGTGCGTTCGGAGAGACAGCCGCGCTGCCGTATGCCACGCTGTCCGTCCCCAGCACCGTGCCGTCATAGTCAACAAACGTCACTATATAGGTATTGATGGCATACTGCGCCGTCACCCTCAGGTTCCTCGTCACGAAACCAAACGGGATATCCCACCCGGTAAAGGTGTAGCCTTCGCGCGGCAGAGCGCTCGGCGCCACGACCCCATCGCCGTAAAGCACGCTGTAAGTTCCCAGCACCGTGCCGTCATAATCAACAAACGTCACCGTATAACTGTTGCGGGTATAGACCTCCACAGCGTCAATGTTCTCCCGGACATCGCTCAGGCTGGCCACCACCGTATCGTCATCACCCGTCAGCCTCCACGTGTCAAACGTAAACCCGGTGATGGCTGGCGGCGTTTCCAGCGTTGCTGCTCCGCCCCAAGCTACTGTCTGCGCGGATCCAATCTGTGTGACGCCATCTGCTGCGAAGAACCGCACGGTGTAGGTGTTTACCGTAAACGCGCCGCTCACCGTCACGTCTTCATCCGGCATCGTCGCGGGCAGCTCCGCTGGCGACCATCCGCTGAACGTGTGCCCGGCCTTCGTTGGTTCCGCGATCAGGTATCCTGCCAAGCCGGTGCCGTAGGGCACATCCTCCGTCCGGCTGTATTCCTCGCCGTCCACAATATAGATGATGTCGTGCGTGTTTACCGTAAACGTTCCGCTGATAATCACGTCTTCATCCGGCATCGTCGCGGGCAGCTCCGCTGGCGACCATCCGCTGAACGTATAGCCCGTCTTCTTCGGTTCCGCGATCAGGTATCCTGCCAGGCCGGTGCCGTAGGGCACATCCTCCGTCCGGCTGTATTCCTCGCCATCCACAATATAGATGATGTCGTGCGTGTTTACCGTAAACGCGCCGCTCACCGTCACGTCTTCATCCGGCATCGTCGCGGGCAGCTCCGCTGGCGACCATCCGCTGAACGTATAGCCCGTCTTCTTCGGTTCCGCGATCAGGTATCCTGCCAGGCCGGTGCCGTAGGGCACA
>JBMNOT010000055.1:0-11455 GCA_050943225.1 Christensenellales bacterium
CATCGAACGGGCGCAGCCTGAACACGAGACACATAAGACGCTGCTCGCGGCGGGCATCATCATACTGGAAGGGCTGCGGCTGGCCGACGTGCCGGAAGGTGAATACCTGCTGATCGCCGCGCCGGTAAAGATAGCAGCGGAAGCCGCCCCGGCCCGTGCGATGCTGATAGAAGGGCTGAGCATTTAAACAATACGGGCGGCGCAAGCAATCCCGTCATAAAACATGAATCCCCCTCATAATGATTAATGTGAACAATGAAGGGGGATTTTCTTATGGAGACCAACAAAAAGGGAGCTGCCGTCGCCAAAGCCGCCGCAAAATCCGACGTGAAATCGACGCCGTTCTGGAAACTGTTTAAAGCGGCGCTGAAGGGTACGCTGATATCGATGGTGTTTACCGTGGCGGTGACGCTGCTGTTGGCGCTGGTCATCAAGGAAACCGGGATGAAGGATAATGCCATCGGCATCATCAACCAAGTGGTCAAGATCGGCGGCATCCTGCTCGCGACGTTCTTCGCCGTGAAGGGGCTGCAGGGAAAACAATGGTTGGCGGGCGGCATGGCGGGCATATTGTTCATACTGATCAGCTATCTCATATTCTCACTGATCGAGGGCATGTTCGGCAACGTGGCGGTGCTGCTGTCCAACTTGCTGATGGGCCTCGTCGTCGGGCTGGTGTTTGCCATCATCATTGCCAACTTCTTCGGCAAGCGCACCGGCGCCAAGAGCCGGCCCGGGCGGCCCCGTCGGATGGGCATGAGCACAAAGTAGGCACGGGTAAGACGGATAGACCGCGTTAATAAATGGCCGAAGGCGCGACCGTAGCAATAGAAAACGTGTCCTGTGCTCCGCAAGCACGGGATAAACAAAGCGCGGGCTTTGCGCGGCGCGGGCGCGCTGAAGACAGGCGGCTGCAACGTGGGCAGCAAACAGGCTGTGTCCGCGCAAAATCCGGTGTTGCAATATACGGGCGGTATAGTATATAATCGGTTAGCAGCTTAATGCCTGCATGAATACTCATAGCCCGGAGGGAAGACGATGAAGCATATCAAAACGGTTGTGAAGGGCAGCCTCAAGACCGGCAAGGAAAAGACGGGGTGCGGCGAGTGCCAGACGTCCTGCCAGTCGGCCTGCAAGACGTCGTGCACGCTGGCCAACCAGCGCTGTGAGAACATCAAGAGGAGATAACAACGGACGCCATATTGTTGCAGAAAATGCGGGCATCCGGCAAAGTGCGGCGTTTGCCGCCTTTTTTGTTTCCGGGGCCCCCGAAAAGCGAAGCTTTTTGGGGTGGGCTTCCGGGGTCCCCAAAAAACAAAAAACGCAGTTTTTTGGGGTGGGTTTCCGGGGCCTCAGGAAAGCGATATATTTCAGGGCGGTTTGGATATAAGGAGACTGTGAGCATTGGTACATGCATTTCAGTATGACGGGAAATATTTTGCGTTGGACGTGGAGACGGGCAGCGTGCACCTGCTGGACAAGCCGGCGTATGACGCGCTGGCGGCGCTGGAACGGCTGGAAACGGAAGGCGGCGATGTGAACGCGGCGCTGGCGGCGGACGACCCGGTGATGGCGGAGCTTAAGGAGCTGCGCGACGAAGGCCTGCTGTTTTCGCCGCCCGAGGAGGACAGCCCGATTCCGGTCAGCGTGGTCAAGGCGATGTGCCTGCACCTCGCGCACGACTGCAACCTGCGCTGCGCTTACTGCTTCGCCAAGGGCGGGGCGTTCGCCGGGCGGCGTGAGCTGATGAGCGAGAGAGTGGCTCATGCGGCCATCGACTGGCTGGTGAAGGCGTCGGGGACGCGCCGCAATCTTGAGGTGGACTTCTTCGGCGGCGAGCCGCTGATGAACTTTGAGGTGCTGAAGAGCACGGTGAAATACGCGCGGTCGCTGGAGGCGGCGCACAACAAGCATTTCCGCTTTACGCTGACGACCAACGCGTATGAGGTCACCGACGAGATGCGTGCGTATATCGAGGAGAACATGCACAACGTGGTGGTCAGCATCGACGGGCGGCCGCACGTGCACGATGCGGTGCGCAAGGCGGCGGACGGCGGCGGCAGCTACGAGCGCATCAGGCGCAACGCGCAGGCGCTGCTGCTCAGCCGCAAAGGCGAATACTACGTACGCGGCACGTTTACTGCGCGCAACCTGGATTTTGCGGAGGACGTGCTGCACATAGCGGATATGGGCTTTGCCGGCGTGTCCATTGAGCCGGTGGTGACGACGGGAGCCAACGCGATAAAAGAGGAACACCTGCCTACGATATTTGCCGAGTATGACCGCCTGGCGAAGGAATACGCGAAGCGCCGCCGGGAAGGCAGGGGCTTTACATTCTTTCACTTCATGGTGGACTTGAGTGCCGGACCGTGCAAGCTCAAGCGCATCCGCGGCTGCGGCGCGGGCACCGAGTACGTGGCCGTTGCACCGACGGGTGACATCTACCCGTGCCACCAGTTCGTGGGGCGGCCGGAGTATAAAATGGGCCATGTGAACGAAGCCGGGCTGAACCGGGAACTGGCTGACCGGTTTTTCGACTGCAATATTGACAACATGGACGATTGTAAAAACTGCTGGGCGAAATACTACTGCAGCGGGGGCTGCGCCGCGGCGAACGTTAACATCAACGGCGATATACTAAAGCCGTATGAGGTAGGCTGCGCGATGCAGAAAAAGCGGCTGGAAATCGCCATCGGTCTCGCTGCGACAGAGCTGATGGAGGAAGAAGCATGATACAGTCTGTGGACGGCAAAACGCCGGACAAGCCGGTGAGCGCGTATGTGCACCCCACTGCCATTGTGACCGGGGACGTGGTTTTGGGGGAAGGCAGCAGCGTTTGGCCGACGGCAGTGCTGCGCGGCGATCTGCACCGCATTGAGATCGGCAAAAACACGAATATACAGGACGGCAGCGTGCTGCATACCGGCAAGTTCAAGCTCAGGATTGCAGACAACGTATCGGTGGGGCACAGGGCCGTACTGCACTCGTGTGAAATCGGCGAAGGTACGCTGGTGGGCAGCGGCGCCATCGTACTGGACGCGGCGAAAGTGGGAGAGAACTGCATTGTGGGTGCAGGGTCGCTGGTACCGGCGGGCAGAGTGATACCGCCGGGCAGCGTGGTGATGGGGCAGCCTGCCCGCATCATGCGTGAAATCACGCCGGAAGAAATGGAAGAAAACTACAGAAGGTGCGAACGTTACCGGGAGATGGCAAAAAAATATATCCAGACGGGCATCATTCGCTAGGCTTCCAGCCACAGCGCTGCGCTGCCGGTGGAAACGCCGATAGCGCCCGCTGACAGCGCGTCGATGATCTGCTTGCGCTCGGTGATAAGGCCGCCCGCGATGACCGGGATATCGACCGCCTGCGTGAAGCGCCGGATTACGTCCGGAATGATTCCGGGCATCAGCTCGATCATGGACGGGCGTACCTTTTCGGCGGTTTTTACCGAGTTTTCAAACGAAGCGCTGTCCACCATGAAAAAGCGCTGTATGCAGAAAATGCCGTTGTCGCGCGCGTACTTGACAAGGCCGCTGCGGGTGCTGATGATGCCGCTGGGGTTCATGCTGGTCTGGATGTAGTCCAGCGCGCGCGCGCTCGCCGCGAGGCCATCGATGAGGTCCATGTGAAGGAATACGTGACTGCCCGCCACTTTGGCCATGTCCACCAGCGCTCGGGCAGAGAAAATGTCGGTATTGAGCAGAAATATCGTGGGTACCTTAAGCTCCAGCGCGCGCTCCAGCGCCGGCCGCGTCTGTACAGCGGCGATAACCGGGTTGTCGCGTATTACCTCGACAAACTCGCGCACGGTTTCCCCTCCTTTCTGCTCCCCTTGTATCCTCTCATAATTATACCAACTTCATACGCTATTTACAAAGAATATTCGTGATGATATGATAAATGTGGAGGTATGTATGCATGATATACAACGAGTTTGTGTTGACCTCCGGATCGGCTGAAATTTCGGTATATAAATGGGTTCCTGATAACCCTTGTGCCGCGGTGCAGATATCGCACGGCGCGGTGGAGCATGCGCGGCGTTACAACGATTTTGCACGGTTTCTTGCGTCAAATGGCTTTGCCGTATATGCGGACGACCACCGGGGCCACGGCAGGACGGCGGGTCTGCCGGAAAACGTCACGTATCTGGGCGAGAAGAGCGGCGGTTTTCTGCAGACAGTGGAGGACATGCACTGCCTGACGCTGCGGATCAAAAGCGACTTGCCCGGCCTGCCGGTGTTTTTGCTGGGGCACAGCATGGGCTCGCTGATGGCGCGCGTGTATGCCGCGAGGTACGGCAGTGAGCTGGCCGGCCTGGTGCTGACCGGCACGGGCCGCGCAAACCCCGCGCTGATTGCGCTGGGCCGCGGCATCGCCAAAGCGATAACGGCGCTGTACGGGCGGCGACACAGGTCGCCGCTGTGTCATAAGCTGGTGTTCGGCACACTGAACCGTCCGTTTAAGAGCGGGACAGGCTGTGAGTTCATCAGCAGCGACGACGCAGTGGTAAAGGCATATGCGGCGGATGAATACTGCGGCGGCACGGTTACAGCGGCGTTTGTGGATGAGCTGCTGCATGGTACGCGGCTAGCGTTTCACAAAGAGACGTTTGAGAACACGCCTAAAAGTCTGCCGCTGTTTATCGGCGCGGGCGAGTTCGACACCATGGGCGGCCCCGGCTTAAAACAGGTTAAAAAAGACGTGGCGGATTACCGCAGGGCGGGCATCACGGATTTTGAGTTTCATATCTACGAAGGTATGCGCCACGAGATACTCAATGAAAAAGACAAACAGCGCGTCTATGACGACATTTTGGCGTGGCTGAAGAAAAGGGTTGTGAAGTCATGAAGGTTTACAGATTGGGCATACTGGGACTTGGCATGATTGGACGGGTGCATGCCTACGCGGCGAGCTCTCTGCCGTTCTATTACGACCTGCCCTTTGGCGTCAGGCTCGCGGTCATATACAACCGCACGTACGAGAAGGCGCAGAATGCGGTGGAGACGATGGGTTTCGAGTTTGCCGCGCGCACGCCCGAGGAACTGATCGAGCGGGACGATATTGACGCGATTTCCATCTGTCTGCCCAACCACCAGCACGAGAAATATGCGGTGATGGCGCTGGAGGCCGGCAAGCACCTGTATTGCGAGAAGCCTTTTGCCACCAGCTACGAGGCGGCGCTGCGCATCAAGGAGGCGGCGGACAAGTCGGGCAAGGTGGCCCAGATGGTGTTCAACAATCGACATTTTCCGGCAGTGATGCGCGCTAAACAGCTGGTGGACGAGGGCCGGCTGGGCCGGCTGCTGTCCTTCCAGGTGGTGTATAATCACGCTTCCAATATTGATTCCAAAAAGACTGCCACCTGGCGGTTCTCGCGGGAGTATTCCGGTACCGGCACACTGGCCGACATGGGCTCGCACGCCGTAGACCTGCTCTATTTCCTGGCTGGACCCATTGAGCGGCTCAGTGCCACGCTGCAAACCGCATTCCCGCAGCGGCCGGACGGCAAGGGCGGCATGGCAGAAGTGCGGGTGGACGACGCAGCCTATATTTTGGCGCAGCTCAAAAACGGCGCGGTGGGCACTATCGTTGCGTCCAAACTGGCCACCGGCACCAACGACGAGCTGGATATCCGGCTGTACGGCGAGAAAGGCGCGCTGCGCTTTATCGCGGATTATCCGGGCATTCTGGAATTTTACGACAATACCGATCCCGACGGGCCCTACGGCGGCAGCAAGGGCTTTAAGGCGATCGAGTCGGTCCAGCGGTACGAGCGCCCGGGCGGGGTGATGCCCGCGCCCAAGCTGGCCATAGGCTGGCTGAGGGCTCATGTGCACAGCCTGTATACGTTTTTTAACTGCGTGCATACGGGCGCGGCTCCGTCTCCTTCCATTGCGGACGGGGTGTATAACCAGTATGTGCTGGACATGGCGGCAAAGTCCGCTGAAACAGGCGCGTGGGTTACGCTGTAAAAAAGGTTTGAAGTTATTTGGTTTGTAGTGTACCGGCATAAATGGGGGTAAAAAGCGTACCGCTGGCAGCGGCGCCTGTCCACTTAAAGCCAATGCTATAGAGTTTTGTGATATAATGTTATGATGTACAGGAGGGTCATATATGCTCTTGGATGCAAATTACGATGAGAGTATGGGCAGGTGGGATGTGCACCTTTACGGAGAGGTGAACATCTATAACGCCGACAGCCTGAAATCCGAGCTTCATGCCCTGGTCGACGAGAAAAAAGCCGACATCGTGCTGGACTGCACCAACCTCAAGTATATTGACTCGACAGGCCTTGGCGTGCTGGTTTCCGCGCTCAAAAAGGTCAAGGAGGCGGAGCGGCAGATCACCATCATCAATTTAAAGCCGCACATCGCCAAGATTTTCACGCTGACCGGGCTGGATAAAATCTTCAATATAGAGGTGAAAGAGGCGTGAGCGGAGATGTGATCAGGCTGGAAGTTCCCGCGCGGCCCGAATATATTCTGGCCGTCAGGCTGGTTGTGTCCGCTGTCGCTGAGCGCGGCGGTTTCAGCATCGAGGACATTGAGGATTTGAAAGTGGCCAGCGCAGAGGCGTGCATACTTTTGATGGACTCCGCTCCCGAGACGCTGGATATCCGCATCACGGCAGGCGAGGGCCTGTCGCTGGAGCTGAAAGCGCTGGGCCGGCGCGGCGCGGCTGCCAAACCCTCTTCCGAGGAAGGGCTCAGCCAGTACCTGCTGGAGGCGCTGGTGGACAACTGCGAGATCAGGCAAGAAGGCGGTGTCGTGAAGTCGATACGCTTCACGAAAAGACCGTGACACATTGTGTTGGGGACTGTATGGGGCAGCAAGGTACCGCTTTGTCGGAGCAGGCGTTGCTGGAGCGTTATGCGAAAACACGCTCCGAAACGCTGAGAAACCAGATATTAGAAAAATATTTGTACATCGCGGAGATTGTCGCGAAGAAATTTGTGGGCCGCGGTGTGGAGTATGACGACCTGTTTCAGGTGGCCTCTTTGGCGCTGGTGAAAGCGCTGGATCGCTTTGAACCGAGCCGCGGAGTAAAATTTGCCAGCTTTGCGACGCCCACGCTGGTGGGGGAAATCAAAAACTATTTCCGCGACAAAACGCGCATGGTGCGCATCTCGCGGCGCGAGAGCGAGATGGTGCGCAAGCTGGAAGAAGCCAAGGCGCATCTGACGGCAAAGTACAGCCGCAGTGCCACGCCGGAGCAGGTGGCGGAATACATGGGGCTGTCGGTGGAGCGCGTGCTGGAGCTTATGGAAGCGCGGTCCGCAGGCTACGCCACTTCACTGGACAGTTATGTCGCGGCGGGCGAGGACTCCCAGCTCATTAAGCTGGTGGGCAGTACCGACGACGCGTACGAGCAGATTGAAGATAAGGATTTTCTCAAATATTGTTTCGAGCACTTGAACGACGTGGAAAAAAAGGTGATCGAGCAGCGTTACGGCCAGAACAAGAGCCAGCGCGAGGTTGCGGCCATGCTCGGCGTGTCGCAGATGTACATATCGCGCATCGAGCGGAGGATACTTCTCAAGTTCAGAAATTTCTACGAGAAATAGGTTTAGGCGAGGGCCATAAAGGGTATATACAGTGTGCGGAGCGCGGCGCGGATGCCGCAGGTTCTCCGTATAAATATGCACTGATTCTGGTAATGAATTTATGAGTTATGCAAGCCGCTTCGTGCTGACTTCCATAGAAGATATCAAAACCGTAGCAAACGCCGTGCTCAACGGCGTGGGCCGCTATGCCGCCCTCTCCGAAGAACGCCGGTATGACATCGCGCTGGTGATCAACGAACTGTTGGCCAACAGCTTCGAGCACGCTGCGCCGTCGCCCCGGAACCCCGTAGTGCTGGCGGCGGGCCTGTGCGGGAAAAGCCTGTGTATCGGCATACGGGACGGCGGAGAAGGTTTTGAGGTGGAGGAAACGCTGGAGAGGCTGGCGCAGCCCATGGATGAGGATGATCTGTACAAAGAGCGCGGGCGAGGCCTCAGGCTGGTGCAGGCGCTGTGCAAGGAGATAAATTTTGGCGACCGCGGCAACAACGTGGAGGTTAAAATTGAGCTCTAACGCTGTCGTATTATGCGGAAACGGGGGAACTTTGCGCTTTTGACCTTCTAAACGAAGGATTTTTTTTATTTCCGGAGAACTATTTATTTATGGGTAACCAACAGGAAGGACTTTAACGATGGCAGTGAGACATAACACAGGTGCCCGTTATCATTACAGGAATCCGGATTTTCGCGTTGCCTCTAGGGCGTCCGGCAGGCGCAGGCCCCGTTTGAGGTTCTACCTGATACTTCTTGCGGCGGTGGCTGTGGTGGCAGCGGGGCTGATACTGGTGCTAAAAGACCAGCCTACGGTGGCTGTGGAATGGGCCAGCACGGAATTCAGCGCCAAATACAACATGCTTGTGCTGCGCGATGAGGTGGTATACGAAGCCAAAAACTACGGCAAGACGGACTTCATTGCGGTGGAAGGGCAGCATGTGGACGTGGGCGATCCTATTGTGGAAGTCTATGAATGGGGCTATAATGACGAGACGCTGTCCATATTGCTGGACCTGCAGAAAAAGATACTGACTTATCAGACGGAAGTGCGCCTCGCGGGCATCATCGACGAGCAGCTCAACGATATCAACCGGCGCATCGACACCAAGGCGCAGGAAATACAGCAGGCGGTGGCGGAAGGCAATCTGGTGAACATGCTGCCGCTGGAGCGTGAGATGGGTGCGCTGCTGGATGAACGCATGGCCTATCTTAAGACCTCGGTCATGCAGGATGCCCAGCTCGCGGAGTATTACAATCAGGAAAACGAGCTGCTTCGGCAGATTGCCGGGTGGCGGACCAGCGTGGGCGCCAGGGAGACTGGTACCGTCAGCTTCTATTTCGACGGCTGCGAAGCGCTGATGAAGCCGGAGAACATCGGCCGCTTCACCGAAAAGGCGCTGCAGGAGGTGGAGGCTGGCAAAACTATAAAGACCAGCGAAAAAGACCAGGCTACCGCGCCGCTGTACCGGGTGGCCAACGAAAATGCGTTTTATGTGGTGATGTACAGCGACAAGAAGATCCCCGAGATGTACGAGGGCAATAAGTTTTCGCTGGTGTTCGACGATTACCTGGATTACCAGTATACCGGCACGGTTTTTAACGTAACAGAGCTTGAAAAAAATGACGGCTATGTGTATACTATATTAATACAGGATAATATTGGGCCGCTTCTGGGCGACAGGCGCGTGGCCGCCAAGCTGTACAGCGTTCAGGAGGCGTGGCGGGTGCCTGTCGGCTGCGTCAAAAAGTCGGAAGGCGTGGATTACGTGGAGACGGCGGACGGCCGGATAATACCCGTGATGGTGATAGCCGAGAAAGACGGGTATAAATACCTGAAAACTTATGAAGGACAAGCCTCCCTGGATTTTGGGATGCTGATAAAAAAATAGTCGATGGCACCGCAAAGGTGTGAGGGATAGATGACCAGCATCGAAGAGAACATCAAACTAATCGAAGAAAGGGTGGATGCCAGCGCTAGGAAAACAGGCCGGAGTCGCAGCGACATTACGATTGTTGCGGTCAGCAAGACGGTGGATACCGCGCGCATAGCCGAGGCCAGGCTTGCCGGGATACAGGATTTTGGCGAAAACCGTGTCCAGGAATACCTCAAAAAGAGGGACATGCTTGGCGAAGGGTATAACTGGCATATCATCGGGTCACTGCAAAGCAACAAGGTGAAGTATGTCACTGACGGGCGCATCAGTCTGCTGCACTCTTTGGACAGGCTTGCAATAGCACAGGAGCTAAACAGACAGTGCGAAAAGAAAGGCACGGAGCTCAATGTGCTTGTGCAGCTCAACATCGCCAAAGAACCGACGAAATCGGGCGTTTATGAAGAGGATCTGGAACGGTTTTTGGAGCAGTTGTCTGAAATGAGGAGCATCCACGTAAAGGGCCTGATGGCGATTCCGCCGCCAGCCCTCAACGCGGATGATAACAGACCGTATTTCGCAAGAATGCGCGAGCTCTTTGAACGGTTCCGCCATGCGGTTCCCGGCGCCGGGTTTGAATACCTTTCCATGGGTATGTCGGACGATTTTGAAGCCGCCATAGAAGAAGGCTCAAATGTGGTCAGGATTGGCACGGCCGTATTTGGGGCGAGGTCAAATTAAATTTTTTCAGGGGGTTACAATCATCATGGCGAAGGGTTTCTTTAACCGTATTCTGGATGCGGTTGGCCTGGAGGAAGAAGAATTCGAGAACGATGAGGTCATGGACGAACAAGAGGATTTCTACGAAGAAGAGGCTTATGAAGAGCCGGAAGAGGAACAGCGGTTCTCCCGGCGCCGTCAGAACAAGGTAGTGGGCCTGCCCAATTCTTCCGGCAGGATGCGCATGCTGGTGTTCCAGCCGTCCAGCTATGAAGAGGCGGAGCTGATTATCGACAACTTGAAAGCCCGCAAGCCGGTCATCATGAACCTGGACGAGATGGATGTGGAACTGGGCCAGAGGATACTTGATTTTGTCGGCGGTGCAGTGTATTCGCTGGGCGGAGATATTAAAAAGGTGGCGCGCAGCATATTCGTGGTGGCGCCCCCCAATGTGGTTATTGCCCATAATGCGGACGAGCGCAGCGTGCACGACGGATTTCGCAGATTTGACTGATTCTCCATTGACAGGCTAAGCGACATGCCGCAGCCTTGCTGTGGCATGTCGTGTATAGCCTTGTGCTCAAAGGGGAAATTAACACTGACAGCCTGCGAAACGAGGGAAAGGGGTATTAGTGTGCCTTTAACGGTAAAAGATATACTGGAAAAAACATTTAAGCGTTCTTTTAAAGGATACGATGAGGACGAGGTTGATAGATTCCTCGATCAGATCATAGACGAATTCAAGGAACTGCAGGACGAGAACGCGGCGCTGAAGAGCGAGCTCGCGACGCTGCGCGAACAGGCGCGGAAGGTGAAGGAAGCTGAGGACACCATCATGAACACGCTTGTTTCCGCGCAGAAATCCGCCGAGCGCATTATCAACGACGCTACGCGCAAGGCTGAGCTGGTCATCAGCAGCGCCGAGGCCACCGCGCGCCAGAGGGCGGACCAGGTTGCGCAGGAGCTGAAGGAAGCCGAGGCCAAGCTGCAGGAGTTAAAGGCGTGCGCCCAGGGTTTTGCCACCAGTTTTGCCAATATGGTCAACGCGCAGGCAGCTCATTTCGAGAAAACGTTCCGCAGCTATTTCGGGCAGGAGGAAACGCCGTTCGGCGGCATCAATACCGATGCGCTTTCCCGCATCGATAAGGATCTCTCTGAGAGCCTGATGGACCTGCCCCAGGAATCCGAGCCGGAACCGGCTGTGGAGACGGCCCCGGCGGACAGCGCGCCTGAGGAGGCGCCGCCGGCAGAAAGCGACAAGCCGAGCGAGGCGGCTGCTGCGGATGATGAGGCGGCTGCTGTGGATTCC
>JBMNOT010000056.1:0-11339 GCA_050943225.1 Christensenellales bacterium
CTATTTTCCTCATCGTCCTCTAGGAAGATAGGATAGCAATTCCCTAGAGGCGGATCTCCTCCCCAAGGAAACCTTTCACCCTCTTCATGTAATACTCTTTGATAGAAAGTTGCAACATTTTTAACAATAATATAGGGTTGTCGTTCAAATTCTTCTCTACGTTTATGCTCTCTTTCATAATAAAGATTTGACAATAATACACCTCACAAAGTAAAAACTCCACCTAAGATAGAACCAAACAAACCTAATTCGTAAAATACAAGCTTATTTTGTTCTATATTAAATATTACCTCACCATAAAAAGCCAATATTGCAATAAACGTCAAAGCAATTACAATCAGAATGACTACAATTATTCTCATATTATTCTTCCTCTATTAAGAATTATGGATAAATACGAAAATTCATAGCCTGTTCTTAATCTACTGTAATGTTTTTAATATATCACATCCATTTCCATATTCCTACACAATATTACAAATATATAGTACAAAATACCCATGATGATAAACTATTAGTTTTGAACAGAAGCCTGAAAGCTGCTCCTCCAGCAAGATATTGGCAACACACTACGGTTACAACCCAATACGCTCATGTTCCCTCTTCCCCCTGCCCACAACCAAGCCACAAAAACACAAGGCAATATGCACAATTCTGGTGGAGCCTTTTTGGCGCGTGAATATACTGGTATTACCAACACGATAGGAGATGATATTGTGCTGTCCGATCAGGAATTTATTACGATGTCGATTGACCTCAACCTGTTTGTCTTGAGGATCATGAAGGAACACTCCCTTTTCCTGCAGCTTGCGTTCACACCTAAAGACAGCGCCCTGGGCGAAGAGGCCGCAGAGTTCCGCGCGGCCTTCGAAAACCTTCTGGCGCAGGCAACGGAGCTGGCGCACGGCACCGTCAGCCAGGCCGCAGTGGAGTCGCAGCAGATCACCACGCCGTATACCGTGGAGGCGGAAAACCTTACATCTTTCTACACCGGCGTGCCCATCAATACGTCGCTGACGCAGCAGCAAAATATGCTGAGGCCATACAGCCGACCGGTGCGCGCCGGGCTGACGAGAGAGGTGGAGATACTGGACCGGAGGGCATACCAGCTTACCGGAGCGCTTGCGGAGTTCAAGGAAAGGCTGCTGGCCAACGTGCGCGCTTGCAGAATGTTTACATTGAATTACCCGCTGCTCATCGAACATATCCTGCGCGAAGCCAGATTCTTCATGAACATGCTCGTCGCGCTTGTGAACCGTGAAAACCCCATGACAGTGGAAGGACTCATCAACCAGGAGGCGTTCTGGAACCGCATCATGGCGGAGCATTCCAAGTTTATCGCCGGACTTTTGGACCCCTCGGAAGAAACACTCATCGAAACGGCGCGCAACTTCGGCAAGCAATTCGACGCGCTGACGGCACAGGCATTGCAGGCCACAAGGCAGACGGCAAGCATCGCGCAAGTTACCGCTCAAAGCCGGGAGGAAACCATGAGGCTGCGTGATTTCAAGGAAGCAGGAGCAAACGGAATACTGGAATGCAAGATAGAATCCATCATCGTTCCGCTGCTGGCAGACCACGTGCTGCGCGAGGCCAACCACTATCTGTGTATTCTGGGAACGTGCAACCTGCAAGAATAGATTTGGGAGTGTGGAAAGAAACGCCCGGGCCTGCCTAAACGGACCCGGGCTTGTTTTTGTCTATTTGCTCGAACCAGCGGCGCAGCGGCAATGCGTCTATGAAATCAAAGCGTTTGTCCATCCACCGGCCGAGTCAGCCGATCAGCCAGCCGTTGACCAGCGCGCACACCACGGTGCTCAGCTTTACGCCTTCAAAGTGCCACAGGCCGAAGAAAATAAACGACATAGCGATGGCGACCAGACAGCTGGTGCAGTCATAAACGATTTTGACGCGGCTGACGTTGCGGCTGAGCTTTTCTGCCAGCTTCTTTACGAACAGCTCGTAAACCGCCGGCGCGATATAGGTGCGGAAAAACAGCGCCACGCCGCCCGAACACAGCAGTAGCCCCGCCGCGTAGCAAGCGATGCGCCACGCAACAGAGCTGCCGCCAACGAGCGCCACCAGCGCCATGCACCCGTCCAGCGCAAAGCCGTATATCACCGCGGTGACAAAGGAAAACAGGTAAGCGACGCGGAACCTGCGCAGTATCAGCATCAGCACAACCAGCAGGCAGGCCTGCAGCGTATACTCGGCCATGCCGAACGTCACGAAGCCCCACACCTGCGACAGCTTCAGGTAAATAAGATAGGCCGGCGCCACCACCATGGACAGCCCGAAGTCTGCCTTCTCCATCAAAGCCGTGCCCAGCGCCAGAGTGACAACCCCTATGACGTAAGCCCATTCCGTGTAGAACTTTCTGCTCACAAAACACCCCATACCAGCCTGAGCATTCACCCGCTCGGGCGGAACCCCATTCTGGCTGTTATAAAAAATCTTTCCCTGTTTGGTACAGAAACAGGAAAAGATTCGCTGATGACTTTATCATACGCGCTTCAGGCCGGTATGACAATACCTTTATAGTCTCACCCATTTCACCCCGCCCGCGCCGCGCGAATATATTAAAGCGATATCTTATAAGAGGAGAACGCCATGAACGAGCATTATCCCTTTGTGAATCCGCCGCTGCCGTATGCCTACGACGCGCTGGAGCCGTACATAGACACGCTGACGATGCACCTGCACCGCGACCGGCACCTGCAGACCTATGTTGACAACCTCAACAAAACGCTGAAGGACTACCCCGCGCTGCACGACTGGTCTCTGGAAGAGTTGCTGACCAACGCGGACAGGCTGCCTGCCGACATCCACACGCCCGTCCGGAACAACGCCGGAGGCGTATACAACCACATTTTCTATTTTTCCGGCATGTCGCCTTCGGACACCCGGCATTACGCGGGCGCGCTGTACGACGCCGTCGTGCGGGACTTCGGATCCACCGACGCGTTTTTCCAGAGGTTCAAGGACGCAGCGCTGTCCGTGTTCGGCTCGGGCTATGCGTGGCTGACGGCGGACGGAAACGGCAAGCTCAGCATCATCACGACGGCCAATCAGGACACGCCCCTCACCCGGGGGTTGTGCCCCGTCGCCACTATCGATGTCTGGGAGCACGCGTATTACCTCAAGCACTACAACGACCGCTCAGCCTACATCGACGACTGGTTCCAGGTGGCCGACTGGCAGCGCGCAGGCGAATTCTATAAGTTGTGTGTCGGCGAGCTAGGATAATATGGCCGCGGGAGCCGTATCAGTAAAACAGCCTTTTGCGGATACGCTCCTTGAGGTTTTTGCGGTGTTCGAGCACCAGCAGCGCGGCGCCCAGAATTACGCACGGTATCAGCGCGTACAGCGACCACGCAAACCGCACCATGCTATATACATAGGCGCTGATGACAACTTCCGCGCACACCACGAACAGGCCGATTGCGATCATCACCGTGGCGGATTTGACAATGGGCGACATCTGCGCTTTGGTGAACAGCAGCGCCAGCACCAGAACGCACGCGCTCGCCGCTACCGTCAGCGGCAGGCCGAGGCCCAAAAACCAGCTGCCGCCGTTTACCCTCTCGATAAACAGCAGGTAGAGCAATATCGCCGCGCAGTCTGCGCCCAGGAATATGACTGCGTGGTATTTTTTAAAGAAAAACGGCAGCAGTACCATGATATAGGCCACCACGACCGCGCCAATCACGTACGCCGACCATGTTACACCGCCGCCGGATATGATGTCCACCAGCACCGTGATGATGCACGGTATGCTGAGCAGCAACGCCGCCAGCGTGGCGAAATAGCGTCGGTCAATGCGCTTTAAAATGGTGTCCACATGTCGCGAATATGGACGCGACGGTGGCTCCTGCCACGGCGCCTTGGGGTTTATGACCTCCGTCTGGCACAGCGAGCAGCACTTTTCGCTGTCCGCCAGTTCCACTCCGCAGTTCACACAGTATGACATAACGCTTTTCCTCTCATATCTACCATCGCGCGTTGCTCTCCACTTTAACCGGTATGCCCAGCTTCACCAGATAGCGGAAGAACTCGCGCTCCACTTCGCTTTCCCTGATGGTACGCAGGAAGTTGAGCACCAGCGTACCCTGATACGTAATCGCGCCACACACCACCTTGTTGCGCGACAGCGGGCCCAGTATAAAATCCATCCGCGTGACGTATTTCGCCATCTCGTCGGGCAGAGTCACTGCGCCCAGGTTGGAGATGCTGGTGGACGACTTTCTGTCCCCCACCGCGTAAAACGTCAGCTTCATCGCAATATTTTTTATAAACAGCGGCGTTATGCGCAGCGCCTTGCGCGTCTCGGTGCGCACGTTGGTGGAAAACCTGGCGTTCAGCTGCTTTTCCGTCACCTCGGAGCGCATGTAATGATGCACGGCGGACAGCACCTCGTCGAAGCTGTACGTGCCGTAGCGCGGGTCAATACCGACGTTCACATAGGAAGCGAAGTTGCGCATGGTGCGGGTGGGATAAAAGCTGCGCAGGTTGATGGGCACGCACACCTTGACGGGCTTTAAGCGCTTCTCGTTTTTCACCCTTTTCCGCTGGAGCTTGTCCACCGCCATTATCAGCACGGCAGTCAGGTATTCTGTCAGCGACACGCCCTTGGCTTTGGCGCGCGACAGCACCTCGTATGAAGGTATCAGGCCGGTCACGACGTGTATAAAGCCGTCCGCCTCGGTGGTGCCGGGAATGTAATAGGAGTCCGGCTCGCGGCGCGACCGCCCCACATCGCGCGCGTATTTCAGATAGGCGTCCTCAGTCTCCTCGGGGTGGGGCGGCTGCGAGCAGTCGAGTATTTCACCATCCCGCGGGATGTTTGCACCGTATTTGATGCGCAGATACTCAGCCACCAGCGTTTTGAGAAAGCACAGGCCCCCGGTGCCGTCCGTCAGCACGTGGAATATCTCCACCGCGATGCGCTTCTCGTGATACAGCACACGGAACATGAAACCGCCGTTTTCCTTAAAATCCATCGGCGCGCAGGGATACGGCCCGTCCGGCCTCACCTTGGGGCCGCCCTCGTTGTACTCCAGAAAGTACCAGAACAGGCCGCGCTTCAATTTCAGCGCAAAGCCGGGGAAGCGCGCCAGCGTGGAGCGCTGCGCCTCCTCCAGCACGGCGGGGTCCACTTCTTCCGTGAGCGTGGCCGACAGCCGAAACAGCGCCTTCCAATTATGCCGCTGGGCCGCCGGGTATATCTTGGCCGCATTGTCCAGCTTCATCCATCTTTGATGCGTACCCGTCTGTTTCGTCATGCCCACAGCTCCAAAAAATCCGCGATTTTATCCAGCGCCGCGCGCGCTTCGGGAATGCCGAACAGCACATATACGTGCCACAGCCCCTCTTCCACATGCAGCTCGCACCGGCAGCCGCTCTCAACCAGCCGGGCTGCCAGCATCTCTGCGTCGGACAGCAGCAGCTCGTTGCCGCCTACCAGTATCAGCGACGGCGGGAAGCCTTTATAGTCCCCAAACGCCGGCGACACCAGCGGGTTGTCCGCCTGGCCATCCGCGTAGGCTTTGGCGTGGCTGCGCAGCGCTGCCTCGCTGAGCGACGGGTCTTTCTTCGCGTTGGTCTTGTACGACGCGCCGGAAAACGTGAGGTCGGTCCACGGCGATATGGCCACCATCGCGGCGGGCAGCGGCATTCCCAGTTCCCTTATCTCCTGCCCCAGGCAGTAGATAAGCCCGCCTCCTGCGGATTCCCCCGAAAACGATATGTGCTGCGGCTCGCAGCCGCTATCCAGCAGATACCGGTATGCCGCCGTCGCGTCGTCCAGCGCCGCCGGAAACGGATGCTCTGGCGCCAGCCGGTACGCCACGGCCAGCACGCGCCGCCGGGTATGGTCCGCGAGTATGCCCGCGAAGCCGCGCGCGTAGGCGAGATTGCCCGCCACGTACGCGCCGCCGTGCAGGTACAGTATCACGCGGCGGCCGTCCCGCTCGTCGCAGGGCAGCGCGAAACACGCTTCGCACTCCCCGATATCCGCCGGCTCAAACACCACGCGACCGGCCACCGACTTGGCCCCCATGCCGCCCAGCGTTTCCTGCAGCGCCCGCGCCCGGGGAATGTTCATACGGCCTATAAACGGCTTCAAAAGCCGTATCTCTTCTCTTATCAATACGCTGACAGGACTGGGCAAATTGTACGCTCCTTTATTATTAATCCCAGAATACAACAACAGTGCGCATTTGACAACGATGTGATTACCTGGCGCGGCAATATCATTCATTGTTCAGACGGGGCCATTCCAAGATCGGAATTTTATAGTGCGTCCCTGTATTTTTGGTATCGAGCGACTAAGCCTGGAAGAATTACAGCCGCCCAATTCCACGGATCTATCATTCCGCCCGACATACCGCCGAAATCATATCTGTTTACAAATACGAGCGATTTTGATTTTATCGAAACGCCTGTCAGTGTCTCAAATGTGCTGCAAAACTCGCTTGAGAATGCTTCTTCCGTGTTGATGTCAGGCAACGATATAAAATGGGATTTGATATCTTCCCACAGATAGGATTCACCGCAAAGACCGAAGCTGTCAGGAGAATAATCGGTGAAGATGGCAGATAAAATGCTTTTCAAAAATCGTACAACCATTCTTTGTATTTTGATCGTTTCGGGGCAACTGCCCCAGGCAGGCCGCCCCCCCAAAAAGACAGGCTCTTCGGGGGGGCGGCAAGACGGTGCAGCCCTTCACAGGCGCGCTGCCTTAAGTTTTAGCCATTATGCAGGGCAGACGTTAGTGGCTCTGAACCGGCCCCTGCTCTTGGGATCCTGCTCAATATTGAAGGTCACGCGCTGGCCTTCCGCCAAAGTCTTAAACCCGTCTGTAACAATGGATGAGAAGTGTACGAAGACATCATCGCCGCCTGCATCGTTGGCAATAAAACCGAACCCCTTATCCGTGTTGAACCATTTGACTATACCGCTATACATTTCGGTACCTCCTAATTTTTTCGTACCTCTGTCCAAATAAAAACACATGCTTTTGTAAATCATCATATATAGAATGACTTACAAAAACATGTGAGCTCCATTCGATACATTTGATACCAGTTCATAATACTCTCAATAAAACAGCCTGTCAAGCAAAATTCACAGTGCTGCGAAAAAGCACCCTGCGCACGTCCTGATGCATATGATACAAGATAGCACTGTTTGCGGAGGTAGCGGCGATGGGCGTATACGGCTCTTTTTCCGGCGTGGTAACAGTCATACAGGATTTTAGGGATGGCACAGACCGGCCGTCTGGCTGCACGAAGCTGATGACGCTGACCAACCGGGCAGGGCAAACGGCTAATTTCGTAGTGATACCCGATACATATTTTATCGACCATGTCATGGTGCGGCCCGGCGATACGGTGACCGGCTTTTATGATGCGGCCGCTCCGGTGCCGCTGATTTACCCTCCGCAGTACGTGGCGCTGGTGATGTCACGGGCGGTTCCGGGCCGGCGTGTGGCGGTGGACTGGTTCGGCCCTGAGCTTATCAGCAGCGAAGGCGACCTAATGCTCAACATCGGGTCGGCCACGCGCGTGGTGCTTCAAAACGGCCAGGCGTTCACCGGCGAGTTGGGCAACCGCGACCTCGCGGTGGTATACGGCCCCACGACGCGAAGCATACCGGCGCAGGCTACGCCTTATCAGGTGGTCGTGCTGTGCTCCGGCGTATAGCGCTAGAATTTTCGCAGTTGTTTTAATTGCGCAAAAAACGCTGTGTCTGTGCATTGACGCAAAACTTCATGTCTTGTATAATACGTGAGTTGTACAGCTTTCAGTATGGATGGGAGCTCGCAATAAAACCCGGGCTTCTTTTTTTGGCGAAAAAAGTCGCGGGCGGAGGGGAGAATGGCTATCAGCATCTCAGCTAAAATTGCGCAGGAAGTCGCCCGCCGGAGAACTTTTGCGATCATATCGCATCCGGACGCGGGCAAAACCACGCTGACGGAAAAGCTGCTGCTCTACGGCGGCGCCATTCGGCTTGCGGGCGCGGTGAAAGGCCGCAAAGCCGCCAAATTTGCCGTATCCGACTGGATGGAGATCGAAAAGCAGAGAGGCATTTCGGTGACGTCCAGCGTGATGTTCTTTGACTACAACGGAAAACGCATCAACATACTGGACACTCCAGGCCATCAGGACTTCAGCGAGGACACATACCGGACGCTGACCGCCGCAGACTGCGCCGTCATGCTGATTGACGGCGCCAAGGGCGTGGAAGCGCAGACCAAAAAGCTGTTCCATGTATGCCGGATGCGCGGAATTCCCATATTAACGTTCGTCAACAAGCTGGACCGTTTCTGCAAAAACCCGTTTGAGCTGATGGACGAGATCGAGCAGACGCTGGGCATACGCTCCTGCCTAATGAACTGGCCGATCGGCGAAGACGGCATATTCATGGGCGTCTACCACCGCAGGGACGCGCGTGTCGAGCTGTTTGAGGCGGAAGGCCATGGTTCGCAGATCGGGAAGTCCATCAGCATGCAGCTTAACGACTCGGCATGCCGCGAGCGGCTGGGCGACCGGCTGCATAACAAGCTGTGCGAGGAAATCGAGCTGCTGGATATCGCGGGCGACCCATTCGATATTGACCGGGTGCTCAGCGGCAGCCTCACCCCCATGTATTTCGGAAGCGCGATGACTAACTTCGGAGTCAAGCAGTTTCTGGACGATTTTATTAACCTTGCCCCCGCTCCCGGCTCAAAGAACAGCACCAAAGGGCTGGTTGCGCCGCGCAGCGATGAATTCTCCGGCTTCGTGTTCAAGATTCAGGCCAACATGGACCCGGCTCACCGCAACCGCATCGCGTTTATCCGCATCTGCTCCGGCCGGTTCACCATCGGCATGGAGGTGTACCATGAGAGAACGGGCAAAGCGCTGCGCATGTCGCAGCCGCAGCAGTTCTTCGCACAGGAGAAGACCACGGTGGAGGAAGCTTACGCCGGCGACATCATCGGGGTGGTGGACAACGGGCTGCTGCGCATCGGCGATACGCTATGCGAAAGCAGGGAAACCTTCCGGTATGAAGGCATACCAATGTTCCCGTCGGAGCATTTCGCGCGGGTGCGCACGCCGGACGCTATGCGCAGAAAGCAGTTCCTTCAGGGCATCCATCAGATATCCGAGGAAGGCGCGATTCAGGTGTTCAAGCAGCCGAACCTTGGCGTGGAAACGCTGACCATCGGCGTGGTGGGCGTGCTTCAGCTGGACGTGCTCACATACAGGATGAAGTACAAGTACGGCGTGGATATCGTCATCGAGCCCCTCCCCTACACTCTGGCGCGTTGGGTGACGGCGAAGGAGATCACGCCGCAGATGCTGGGCATTGCCGACAACGCGATGGTAGCGGAAGACCAGCTAATAAGGCCGGTCATACTGTACAAGAACGAATGGACGCTGCAAAGAACGCAGGACAACTGCAAGGATACTGTGTTCCTCGACATACCGCCAGTGGAGTAAGGTTCCGGCACGTCCGAAGAGAGGCAGGCTAAAGAAGCCAGCCGCACCTGTACTTTTTTCAATATGGTACTGAAGGAGGCTTATCGCCTCTATTTTTATTGTTTCGAAACGGCTTCAATGTACGATTGAACCTGCTGCTGAACCGGCTCCTCCCACCAGCCGAACGCCACCTCGGCAGAAACAGTGCCGGTATTCGGCGAAAGCAGCTGTACCAAGAACGTTCCGCCCGGCGGGATGACGATCTTGCCGTAATAGTTGCCCACCTCGGTGCTGTGCGCGCCGGCTACGCGCGTAAACAGGCTGCAACCGCCCTGCGGCGCACTTTGGCCGTAATCGATCACTGCTCTGGGCCATGTTTGCGGCACAATTGTCGTGTTGGCGGCGCACACGAACGGCGACCCTACTCCCCCGCCCGCCATCGCGTTCAGCCACAGGTGGGCGCGAAACGGCGTAGCGGAAAAATTGGATACCGTGAACGTGTTGACAAATATATTCATACCGGATGCAGGCGGGTTATACAGCGCTGCCCATACGCTGCCGCACGGCGGAAGGGTGAGCTGCGGCGTGTGTCCCATGAAATAACGCCCCAGAAACGCCTGATGCACTCGGTATTCCAGACTGACGACGTGATTATTGTTTTCCATCAGCGAAACTCTTTATTGGATTATCGCTGTATTATATGTCCGAAGGTGCTGAGCCGGAACGCAAAAAGCCCGAGTTTTTCGGGCTCTTAGAAACAGCTCCTATGTATCAATGTAAAACATGCCCTTCCCTATGCCCGCTCCAAAGCGCGCGACTTGCGCATGCGGTACATTGCGCCCGCGCTGTAGATGGCAAGTGCGGCCCATATCACGATGAAACTCACCAGTTCGGAAGGCGAGACGGACTTCTGGAACACGGTGACGCCCAGCACCAATGTGAGCATGGGCGAAAGGTATTGGAAAAAACCGAGCGACGTCAGCGGTATGCGCTGCGCCGCCGCTGAGAACAGTATCAGCGGCAGGGCGGTAGCGGGACCAGCCCCTATCAGCAGCAGCGACGTCGCCCAGTCCTGCCCGAACGGGATGCCGCTGCCCGCGCCGTACACCACAAGTATCGGCGGCAGCCAGCGGCGCAGTCAGCACCGTTTCCAGGAAAAGGCCTGTGTACGAATCGGTGTCCACCAGCTTCTTGACCAGGCCGTAAGCGGAAAACGTCACAGCCAGCGCAATCGCGAACCACGGGAAAAAACCGCCCGATATCATCAGGTAGATTACGGCGGAAAGAGCCATAACAAACGCAACGGCGGTGGTGGCGTTCATCCGCTCCTTGAGCCGTAGAACGCCCATCACCACCTGCAGCAGCGGCGAGAAGTAGTAGCCGAAGCTCACCTGGACATGCATCCCCTGTTCCAGCCCCCATATGAACAGCCCCCAGTTGGCAAATACCAAAAGGCCCGCAGCAACAGCTTTCAGCATCCGGCGCCGGTCTGTGAACACACGCTTTATTTCGTCGCGCCACTTCGCGAAAAGCAATATAGGCATCAGAAAAAGCATGGAGCACAGCACGCGAAACGCCAAAACCACCAGCGGCGGCACGCTGTCCAGCAGCGCCCAATAGAGCGGCAGCGCTCCCCAGACGAGATAGGCCGCGATTGCCAGTATGTTGCCCGTCTTTTGTCCGTTCATGACTTTTCGCTCCTCAGTGCTGTGATTCCACACATTTTACCATATACAGCGGCTCCGTCAACAGGCATATTATTTTCCCGCTGCACCTGAGCGGACAATAAAAACATACAGCTTCTCAGGTGAAAACGGGAGGTACAAAAAAGGAGCAGCGAAAAACCGCTCCCCCGAATTCATTATGGCTCAGTAT
>JBMNOT010000057.1:0-11310 GCA_050943225.1 Christensenellales bacterium
TCGCGGTAGGCTTTAATCAGCTTGTAGTTCATATACGCCCCGCCGCTCACCACCAGCCTGAGCCGCCCGCCGAAGGCTTCGCGGACCGGGCGCAGCAGCTTGTCCCGGATATTGATGCCAAATACCGCGGCCAGGTTGCACAGGCGGATAGCCATCTTCAGCTTGCCTTCCTTGCCCTCTTTTTGTGCCTTTTCCCATATGCGCCTATGGAACGTTTCCACATACAGCGGCACCAGCACCATAACCGTGGGCCTGAACATCTTCAGGCAGTCGGGCAGGTTCTTGACGCCAGGGCAGAAGGCCACGGTAGAGCCGTAAAGCATCGGCCCGAATATGCCGCACACGCACTCGTAGGCGTGGTTGATGGGCAGCAGTGAGAGCATCAGGTCCTCTTTTTTAAACAGCACCATCTGGCAAGCTGCCACGGTGTTGGCCGCGAAATTGCGGTGGCACAGCAAAACGCCCTTGGAAGCGCCCGTCGTGCCGGAAGTGAACAGTATGGCGCAGGGGCGCTCCCGGTCGATTTCAAGGTTCGCATAGCGGTCTTCGCCGCGCGCCAGCAACGCAAAGCCCTCGTCAACCAGCTCTCTCAGCGGAATTGCGGGGCCAAACGCATCCCCCAGCGAAACCACGCGCAGTTCAGGCGCCGCATCTAGAATGACCTGCGCTTCCTCCGCGTACGAGGGGGAAATAAACAGCACCGTCACCTTGGCGCGCAACACAAAAGCCTTCAGTTCTTCCGCGGTCAGTTCCTTGTCCAGCGGCACCGCGGTAGAATTCGTGTTCACAATCGAAAAATAAGCGAGCACCCATTCGTAGGAATTCTCGCCCACCAGCGCCATGCGCTCCCCGGCCCAGCCGCGCGCCAATAGCGCGTTGGCCAGCGCACTAAGCTCCTCGCCAAACTGGCGGTATGTCACGCCTTTATACGAATCCCGGCCCGTCATAATCAGATAGGCGTCTTTATCCGCATACGTTCGCGTACTGTAATCCGTCAGCTCTTTCAGATCTTTGACTTTCTCCACAGGATTAAAGGGGTAGCGGCGGCCCATAATTGTCCCTCCCTTAATGGAATGAGTGTCGCTTTGCCTTATTTTAGCATGTGTTTCATTATGTTTCAACAATATTCGACCTGGCAGAACACTACTTGTACTACAGGCGTCGACAAGTTCTGGCACGGTACGTCCTCATACCCCGGCGCCCTCCGGGATGCACTGATTCGATTTGGAATAAACCACAAACACTGGATATATATGAAAGAAATTAATTGAGTAACAATGATTATTCAGACTGTGGAAATGCTATCACTGCGCCCGGCGGCTCTTTTGTATAAAGCTCTCAATCTCGCGGCGCTCCTTCTCCAGGAGCTCGGCGCTCACCGGCCCGCGGCCCAGCCGGTCGCACAGGCACAACAGCGCCACCTCGTCGATATCCGCCTCCGCCCGCATCGCCCGCGGGTTAAAAAAGGCAGCTGTTTCGCCGCGTAGAGCGCCTGCATGTGCCAGCGCACCAGCGCGCCCACCTTGCGCACAAACGCCTCGTCCTGACCGCATTCGCGCAGGAAACGCTCCGCCATTTCACGGCCCACCTTGTCGTGGTCGTAAGCGGTGATGCGGCCTTTTCTTACACGCGTCGTCGGCTTCTTACCCACGTCGTGCAGCAGCGCCGCCCACATCAGCGCCCTCGGGTCCTTGCTCTTTACTTTGACCTGCGCGGCGTTGTTCGTCACCAGCATGGTATGCCGCCAAACGTCGCCTTCCGGATGGTGTTTGGGCGACTGTTCCACGCCCGTGAGATCGCTCAGCATGTCAAAAGGCGGCCAGGCGGGAAACGCCCCCGCGCTTAACAGGCCGTCAAAATATACGGACGGTTTTCATCCCCCAGCAGATGGGCTTCAAATTCGTGGAATACGGCAGTATTGCTGCCCGAAGCGGTGTTTGTCGTCATGCTTTTATTATCCGGCGCAGGCAGCCAAATATGCGCCAGTCAGTTATTGCTCCGCCGGCTCAAAAGCACTTTTGGGCGCGCCGCAGCCCGGGCAGGTAAAGTCCTCAGGCAACAGATCCATCACGTCCTCATAATCCGATTCAGGATTCTCCACCGAATACACATAGCCGCGAGCGTACAAACAAACTTCATTGGTATACCCCCTTCTCATATTAAAACAGCCACAGTGTGAGCGGGCAGTGGTTCGACCCCATCACCGAGGTGTGGATCTCCACGCCCTTTACCTCACCCATCAGCCGTTCAGAAACGCAAAAATAGTCGATACGCCAGCCCGCGTTGCGCTGGCGCGCGCCGAAGCGGTAAGACCAGTAAGTATAAACGTCCCGGGCATCCGGGTTCAGGCGGCGAAACACGTCCACAAAGCCCGCATCCAGCAGCTTTGTGAAGCCTTCGCGCTCTTCGTCCGTAAACCCTGCGCTGCGCCGATTGGTCGCCGGGTTCTTAAGGTCTATTTCCTGGTGCGCCACGTTGAAATCGCCGCACGCCACCACCGGTTTCCTGGCGTCCAGCCCTTTCAGATAGTCCCGGAACGCCTCGTCCCATTCCATGCGGTACGGCAGGCGCCTAAGCTCTTCCTGCGCGTTGGGCACGTATACGTTCACCAGATAAAAATCGCCGTATTCCAGCGTGATCACGCGGCCCTCGCCGTCATGTTCCTTTATGCCGATGCCGAACGTTACGGCCTCAGGCTGTGTTTTGGAGAATACCGCGGTGCCGGAATAGCCCTTTTTCGCCGCGTCGTTCCAGTAGGCGTTCCAGCCCTGCGGCGCAAACTCGAAATCGCCGCGCTGCATCTTGGTCTCCTGGATGCAGAATATGTCCGCATCCGCCGCGCGGAAGAAATCCTCAAACCCCTTGCCGTAGCAGGCGCGCAGCCCGTTCACATTCCAGGTAACAATTTTCACGCCCCCACCCCCCTCGTATACTATACCATGCGGCCTAACCCACAGAAAAGCCTATTATTTATCAAACAGCGCTTTATAAGCCCCGTAGCCTTCCTCCTCCAGCTTCTCCAATGGAATAAAGCGCAGCGCCGCAGAGTTGATGCAGTAGCGCGGCATGCCGTTCGGGCCATCGTCGAACACATGGCCCAGGTGTGCATCCGAAACTTTGGCCCGCACCTCGGTACGGATCATGCCGTGGCTTAAGTCCGGGTACTCCGCCAGACGCCGCCTGTCCACCGGCTTCGTAAAGCTGGGCCAGCCGCAGCCTGAGTCGAACTTGTCCAGCGACGTAAACAGCGGTTCGCCGGTGATGACGTCCACATACAGCCCGGGCGAATGGTTGTCCCAATATTCGTTACGGAACGGCGGCTCGGTGGCGCTGTGCTGCGTCACCTCGTACTGCATCGGCGTCAGCCGCGGTTTCAGCGCGTCGCCGCCCCATACCCTGTGGACAAACGCCTCCCGGCCGGAGCCCCGCTTATACCGGGCGTAATGCTCCGGATTTTTCTTATAGTATTCGCAGTGATACCCCTCGGCGGGCCAGAACGGAGCGGCGGGCATAATCTGCGTCACAACCTCTTTGCCCAGCAGCTTCGCCACGCGCTTTTTGGAATCTTCCGCCGCCCTGCGCTGAACCTCGTCCGCATAGAATATCGCCGTCCTGTACTGCGACCCCCTGTCCGCGAACTGCCCGCCCGCGTCCGTGGGGTCGATCTGCCGCCAGAACACGTCCAGCAGTTGGTCGTAGGCCACGCGGTCCTCGTCAAAAGTGACGCGTACCGCCTCGTAATGGCCGGTAGCGCCCGAGCATACCTGCTCGTATGTGGGGTTTTCTCTTTTTCCGCCGGTGTAGCCCGGCTCCACCTTTATCACGCCGTCCAGCCGGGCAAACGGCGGCTCCATACACCAAAAACACCCGCCCGCAAATATCGCCGTCTTCTCGTTCATGCGCTGTCTCCTTTCCGGCGCCCGCAGCGCTTTCAGAAACGCCGTGGGCACCGGCTTTTTCTCAAATTGTTCCCAGCTCACCCATTCCAATGTGCCGCTTACGGGAATTTTTTTGTCCAGCGCATAGCGCACGATATCCATCTCCCAGCGCCGGTGCGTGAACACGTGTGCCGCATGCCCCGCCGGTTCGCCGGTCGGCAGGCGGATGCCGTACTTCTCCGCAAACAGTTCCTCCGCAGGCCTGTCCTGCTGCTCCACATTCGGCAGCCCCCACATGCGCGCCAGCAGCGTCTCCTCCCGCCGGTGCTCCAGCAACACCGCATCCGGCGTCTGCACTACCGCCACCCACAGGCTTATCACCTGCTGCTTCTCGCGGGGCTTTTTGACTGGCAGCCTGTCTATCAGGCCTCTTTGGTATGCCGCGCAGCCTTCCGCCACCGGGCAGGCATTGCAGTGCGGCGAGACAGGCCGGCACACCAGCGCCCCCAGCTCCATCAGCGCCTGCGTGAAATCGCCCGTGGCATCAACCGGTATCAGCGCCTGCACACGCGCTTCCACCCGTTTTTTGGTCTGCGGCAGCATGATGTCGTCCTCAATCCCGTCCACCCGCGCGAACACGCGCAGCACGTTGCCGTCCACCGCCGCGTGCGGCATCCCCAGCGCGATGCTGGTCACCGCACCCGCGATGTACGGCCCCACGCCGGGCAGTTTCCGCCACCCCTCCAGCGTGTCGGGGAACGCGCCGGCTGCCGCCACCTGCCGGGCCAGCCGGTGCAGGTTCCGCGCCCGGGAATAATAGCCCAGCCCCTTCCACATCTCCAGCACGTCTTCCTCGCTGGCCGCCGCTAGGGCCTGCACATCCGGAAACCGTACGAGAAAGCGCTCGTAATAACCCAGCACCGTCTCCACCGTGGTCTGCTGTAGCATCATCTCCGAAACCAGCACGCGGTATACGTCCCTCGTCCTTCGCCACGGCAGTTCTCTCCTGTTCGCCCTGTACCAGTCCAGCAGTTTCGCCGTATCCATGCTGCCTCCGCTCTTGTTGCAACTTGTTTTCAGTATAGCATAAGAGCAGGTGCACTGCACCTGCCCTTATGCGCTTAAATATGAAACCGGCACTTCACCCCCTCGACGGTTGTGCGGTAAGAACATCCAGACTCTCAAAGCTGTAACCCATCTGTTCCCATTTGCTCAGCAAATCGTCCATGATCTCTGCGTTGGTGGACGATGTGGCGTGCAGCAGCGCCACCATGCCCGGGTGCGTCCGCCCGATGATGGTGTTCATCGCGTCCTGCGGAGAGGGCTGGGCATAGTTGAGCCAGTCCTTGTACGCAAAGCTCCAAAATATCGTCTTATAGCCCAGCTGCTGCGCATATTTTAAGCACCGCTCGGAAAACCGGCCTTCGGGCGGTCGGAAGTACGGCGCAATCGGCCGCCCCGTCACAGCCCTGCACCGCTCTGCCACGCCTTCCATCTCTTTCTTGAAAGTCTCAAAGTCCATGGCTGTCATGTTCTTGTGGCTGGTGGAATGGCTGCACACCAGATGCCCCTCGTCCACCATGCGCCGGACGAGCTCCGGGTTGCTCTTGATGTAGTGGTCCACCAGGAAGAACGCGGCTGACGCATTGTGCTTTTTCAGCGCATCCAGAATCTGCGGCGTGTTGCCGTTCTCATACCCCGCGTCAAGCGTAATGTAGATCACCTTCTTATCCGGCGCGCCGATCCGGTAACCGTCGTACCGGCTGATAAACGCGAACTCCGGCTGCTGGTCCGGCTGGGTGCCGTCCGTTTTGGGCATCGTATACCAGTGATATTCCGTGGTCTCGGTATGTACCGCCACAGCGTCCGAAAAAGCCTGTACGGGCACACCCATTGTCCCGACCAGCATGACCAGCACGATATCCAGGCAGGTCACCAAAAACAGCAGGCGTCCCTTATCTCTGCGCGGTCTGAAAAATTGTTGTGCGCCCTGTGCGTCGTTCATCGCGCATCCTCCATACAGATTTAATCAATTAAACGTATGCAGGATAGCGCTCTGATATGTCGGGCACGGGTTAATAAAAACCAGCAAGAAAAAGCGCAGTACCCCATGGTCCCACGCTTTCCCGTTATGTTAGCTGCTGAGCCTGCTGGCTTTTTGACCGCTTCCGTTACCCGTAAATCGTCACAAACTTGATGGAATACAGGTCGCACATCAGCAGGTCGTCGGTGAGATACGGCCGCAGCACGATATAGCTCGCGCCCACCTCCACCAGCACGCCCACGCGGTCCACCAGTGCGCCGGACGTCCCAATAAGGAACTCGACGCGCATGTTCTGGCCGATGAAGTTCCGCAGGAATCCGGCCGTATAGTACGGGCTCTCCACTGTTGTCGGCGTTTCCATGCCCGCAGGAGACGCCGCGGCCGGCGGTCTGAGAGCCATCCCCTGCGTGGGCATCATGGCGGTCGTTCCGCCCATATCCGGCATCGTTCCCTGCTTCACCGCGGGCGATACGCCCGTTTTGGGTGCCGCACCCACATTGGACATCGGTGACACGCCCATGTTGGGTGCCGCGCCCATATTGGACATCGGAGACACGCCCATGTTGGGCTTCGGTGCTGCGCCTATATTAGACATCGGTGATACGCCCATGTTGGGCTTCGGTGCTGCGCCCATGTTGGGCTTCGGTGCTGCGCCCATGTTGGGCTTCGGTGCTGCGCCCATATTAGACATCGGTGATACGCCCATGTTGGGCTTCGGCTGCATGCCCGCATTGGACATCGGTGATACACCCATATTGGGCGCCGTACCTACATTGGACATCGGTGATACGCCCATATTGGACTTGGGCTGCATACCCGCATTGGGCATCGGAGACACGCCCATGTTGGGCGCCGGTGCCACGCCTGTGTTGGGCTTCGGTGCCGCGCCCGCATTGGACATCGGAGACAGGCCCGTATCGGGTTTCGGCATCTCGCCCGTGTTGGGCTTCGGCGACACACCAGTATTGGACATCGGCGACACGCTCATGTTAGGCTTCGGCTGCATACCCGCATTGGACATCGGAGACACGCTCATGTTGGGTGTGGGCCTCGATGTCACGTTAGGCTGCGATGATGTATTGGGTACGGACGATATGTTTGGCATACGCGAGTAAGGCATGACGCTCTCTCCCGTAATTTTTGGACCGCGCGCCGGTTCTTTCTTTTGTGCGCCAGCCTGCGTTCGGCTGGCTTGCCCCGCCGTATTATGATACGGTTGGTTAATCAGCATTTGATTTCCCCCTTTCAAGTGGAAATATTATGTCTGAGCATACAAGGCTGTGGGATGGAAGAAGCAGTGTTGGTTGACCCTGTTAAACTGCACGCCCGTCCTGTTGTATGGAAAATATGGTGGACATGTTGCACTATAGGGGTTCATATACCACAACGTCTCAACTGCGCCGGAGTGAACATTCCCAGCCAACGCCCAGTCGACCACGTCAAAGTGTATCTGCTCGGGGGGGCTGCTCCATACCGTCTGCGGATTGGGCTCGCCGCCCACCGTACGCATATAGCAGGTAAACTGCCCCGGCTGAACCAATACCCGCCTTAAATCCCCCTGTCCTGTCCTCAAGTATTCTCCGTATGGCACATGCACCCGGTTCATAATGGTAGTGGCCACAGCCTGCATGCCATTCAGGCCCTCACCCCCGGCTTCACATTTGATCATGCGCGCAAATAGCTCTCTCGCTGAAAACTCCATGTTACTCTCCCTGACACAAAGTATTCGGACAGTGCCACCTTCGGGCAAGGCACAATATAGTATATTGTGGGAACATGAAAAGTGATAAAGATTGCGCCAAATTATTCGGCAGCGGCGAGGCGCACCCCACACGGCAACTTTCATATAATAAACAAGCGGGTAAACCGCCAATAGAAAACATAAAAGGAAGTGAGTTTTTTGGACATATACGTCGTACAGCCGGGCGATTCGCTCTATACCATTGCCCAAAGGTTCGGAGTGGATTCAGCCGACATATTTGCCGCCAACGGGCTTTCAGACATCCCCTATCTTGTTGTGGGGCAGGCGCTCGTCATTCCCAGCACCGAAACAGTACATACCGTCCGGCCCGGAGATACGCTGTGGGCACTTGCGCGCCGTTACGGCACCACGGTCAGCGACATCGTGGCATTAAACGGCATCACCAATCCCAGCGCGCTGAGCCCCGGCATGGTGCTGCGCATCCCCCAGCGCTCGCAGAACTACGGATTTCTCGAAGTCAACGGCTATATCGAACCCACCACGCCCCAGCGGGAAACCCAGACGGTCCGGGAAGTCGGCCAGTACCTGACGTACCTCTCGCCTTTCAGCTATCAGGTGCGGGCGGACGGAAGCCTCAACCCTATCAACGACACGGCCATGCTCAGCGCCGCGCGCGAGCTGCGTATTGCGCCGCTATTGGTGATCACCAACTTCGCCAACGGGAATTTCGATACGGAGCTGGTGGACGGCATACTGCAAAGCACCGCGGTTCAGGACCGGCTGATCGCCAATGTTATAAGCACCATGCAGAGCAAAGGCTATTACGGCGTCAATATCGACTTCGAGCGCATATCGCCGGAAAACAGGCAGCTTTATAACAATTTCCTGCGGCGCATCACCGACGCGCTGCACGCTGAAGGCTATGTGGTGTCCACAGCGCTCGCGCCCAAGGATTCCGACGTCACCACCGGCGCGTGGCACGGCGCGCACGACTACGCGGCGCACGGCGAAATCGTCGACTTTGTTGTCCTCATGACCTATGAATGGGGCTGGTCGGGCGGGCCGCCGTATGCTGTGGCGCCCGTCGATTTGGTGGAAGACGTGATCGCTTATGCTGTTTCGGTAATCCCCAGCCGCAAGATCATGATGGGTATGCCGCTCTACGGCTACGACTGGACGCTGCCCTATCGCCCGGGAAATCCGTGGGCGCGGCGGCTCTCCCCGCAGGGCGCTGTTAGGCTGGCGGCGGAAGAAGGCGCCGTCATCCAGTTCAACGAACAGACACAGACGCCCACGTTCCGGTATTACGACGCCGACGGCGTACAGCACGAAGTGTGGTTCGAAGACGCCCGCAGCGTGCGCGCCAAACTGCTGCTGGTCAACAAATACGACCTGCGCGGCGTCAGCTACTGGCTGCTGGGCCTTGCGTTCCCGCAGAACTGGGTTGTACTCTCCGAAATGTACAACATCGTCAAAGTGATCGAGTGACGGGAAACGACAAAGGGCGGTCAAAACAGCCGCCCTTTTAGTTTATTTCTATTGCATACGCCCTTTTTGCCTGTCACTTTTCGATCACGCGCCATCCGGGCTGAGGCAGCAGAGCTGCAAGCTCCGGGTCCGGGCACACCGCCACCGGATGCCCCACCCGGCGCAGCACCGGCAGGTCAGAATAGCTGTCCGCATAGGCAATGCTCTCCTCCCACTCCACCGGCTGCCCGGAAAAAGCGGCGTTGAGCCGTTCCACCTTGTCATCCCCGCAGACGACGTCCAGCTCACGCTCCACATCCACTATGCCGTTTTTGTAGCGCAGCGCCGTGCCGATCGCGGTATCAGCGCCGATGTTCGCGCCGACATGCCGCATCAGCGTCTCATAGGTACCCGACAGCAGCACCGTGTGGTACCCCTGCTTCTGAGCAAGCCGCAGCTCGGCCAGTACCGACGGGCGCAGCAGCGGCGCCATCAGTTCGGCATTCCGTTTGAGAAATGCCGACACCTCCGCCTCGCTCATGCCCGCAAACAGCCGCGTCACGCGCTGCAGCGCCATGCGGTGCAGCATCTCGCGGGAGCGCCCGCACGCGATGCCCAGCTTATAGCCCACAAAAAGGGAACCCACCGAAGCATACACGGCGAGCAGCCGGCGCAAGCAGCGCCCTTCGCGGCGCCACTGGGCCATCAGGAAAGGCAGCGTATCCATCGGGAACAGCGTCCCGTCAAAGTCAAATATCGCCAGCTTCACAGCACCCATCTCCCTGATATATCATATGCAGTCTATGCTGTCAGTGCATTTCTTCAGCTATCGGGGCGATTTTCCTAATGAGTTCGGCCCGTAAGTCCAGCATCTCCATGATATCCATTTCCATTGCTTGTGCGATGAAGCTTTCCGGGTCAACGCCTGCAGGAGTATTGGGTATGCTGCCCTTCCGGGCGTCAATCAGAGTGTCGAAAGGGCCGTAGGCGGGAAACCACGTCGCGCACCGATAGGCCATCCGGATGATGCCCTCGCACTTATATAGCTTGCACAAAAGATCAAAAAGCCCTTCATCCGCGTCGTCCAGCCTCAGCTTATCTATCTTTGCCGCAAACTCAGCATCCGCTGCGCTGTAGCTTTTAATCAGATTAAACGTGGCGTCAGACGCCGCACGCACCATCTCGGCTGCCTCCCCAACCGCATCCGCCGCCTCTTCGCTGGTGTCCTCCGTCAGCAGCGCCTTGCACACCTCCATCTCCTCCTCCAGCTTTTCGGCATAATAAAGCCTCAGCAGTGCTCCGCGCATATCCTTCGACTCTTCATACCGCGCCTCTTTATCCGCAGCCAGCAGCATCTGTGCCAGCTCCGCGCATCGCCCGGCTCGGCTGATAATATCATCTTCCATCCCGCGCCCCCTAAAACTGATTCGTTTTTGCTTCTCTTTGTGGTTAATATTAACAGACAAATCGTTTGTTCGCAACGAAATCTCCGCCTTAAAGCGCGTGCTTCGTTAGCAAAAAATACAACGAAAGTATTATGCCGGCGCTGCAAAAATTAATGTGAGAAACGTTTATTTTGACTCGGCATAAATTATAGTGAACGGCTTAAAAAAGGGTGATCGGTTTTGAACATTATTCTGAGTATCGAAGATCAGGGCCTCGAGCTCGCTCCGCTGATTGCGAACCGGACGCATGATGCGCTGCGGCAGGGATGCCTTGTCAGTATAAATTCAATAGACGGTTCCGAAGGCCGCACTGTCCGGGTAACCGTGACGGATTCTGAGAACGATTCAGCCAAGGAAACCGCGATGCTGTGCACGCTGCTGGCAGACATCATCGTCGAAAACCTGCAGATTCGGCATATGGTGCGGCTGCTCCGGCAGAAGTACTGCTTCCTGTCGGAAAAAGAACAGTGCGACATACTGGTTAGGGCATTAAAACGCCTCTGGTACGGCAAAAACGGCCAGAAGAACGAAGTCATGCTGTGCAAGATGGACGTGCGGCAGCGGCTGATCGAAACGTTGAAGCAAAACGGTACCGAAAACGTAGTGCTGGAAGGCTTTATGCGGTTCCGCATGAAGGACTACCTTACGGCGTGGGAGAACGAACTGAACTGGTGCGTGCAGGACCACATCCGGAAAAAGGAGTACGCCGAGTTTGTGGAAATACTGCGGCTGTTCGTGAAGATCCGCATACCGCGCGTCAAGCAGGTGCATATC
>JBMNOT010000058.1:0-11218 GCA_050943225.1 Christensenellales bacterium
GCCAGCCGGATCACCGGAATCCCCATAATATCCGCCTTGATCTGCATCAGCATATCGGACCTGGAAAGGCCGCCCGCGCATACCAGCTTTTGAATATTCGACCCGAGATCCGCCAGCAGCTCCGCGTTCAGCCGTATCTCGAAGCAGATGCCTTCAAGGAAGGCTTTGTAAAGCTCTCCACGCGTGGTGGAAAGGCTAAGGCCCGCCAGCAAGCCCCGTGAAAAGGGATCCATGTGCGGGGTGCCCGCACCGGCCAGATGGGGCAGAAACAGCAGCGGGGTGGGTGCATCCGGGCATTCGGATTCCATTTCAGCGAAAATATCCCGTCCGTCCGCCGTACAGGCCGCGCTGCGCTCACGCTCCATTGTGTCGCGGTACCAGTTGACTGCGGCGCCGGCTGCCGGATTGAATGCGAGCGTAATATATCCGCCTGCCGCATACGGTTCCAGGCAAAAGTTATTGGACAGCATGCTCCGCACATTGGGCTCACCGCTCATAACGGCGGTGATGCACTCGCTGGTCCCCATGCCGTCAACACAGTCTCCCGCTTTCAGCACGCCCGCCCCCAGCGCAGCGCACACCTGGTCGTGCGCACCCGCATACAGCGTCACGCGAGGAGAAAGCCCCAGTTCTTCGGCGATGTTGCGCCGCAGCCTGCCGACTGCCGTACCGCTCTGCACCGGGGTGGACAGAAGGCGGGCGTCGATATCAAACCGGCTGAGAATGCTGTCTGCCCAGCGCTTGCCCCGCACGTCAAACATCAGCGTGCGCGACGCTAATGAATAATCGATGGCCGCTTCGCCTGTCAGCTTATAGCCGATATAGTCGCCAAAGAGCATAATGCGCCGGGCGCGGGCCGGATAATCGGCATGCTGTCTGGCCCACAGCAGCTTGCACAGCGTATACATGGGACTCAATGGCATGCCGGTAATGGCGAACAGCTCCTCTAAAGGTATGGCCCTTTTTATTTCCTCCGCCTCGTCAGCGCCGCGCACGTCGGAATACAGCAGGGCGGGCGCCAAAACCGCGTCGTTTTCGTCCAGGCAGACAAAGCTTTCTCCCAGCGACGCAATCGCAATCGCGCGCACATCCTGGCCGCGGGCCGCCTCGGATAAAACTGCGCATACGCTGCGCCATACCACGTTTGGATCCAGCTCTGCCATGCCCGGCCCCGGCGCCGACAGGCTGTATGGGCGATAAGCGCTCGCCAGAACCGTGCCGTCCTCATGGACCACCGTGGCCTTGCAACCCGCTGTGCCGACATCAAGGCCAATCACAGCCATCAATAATCACCTCTCGTGCGTACAGGAGCACACCATATGAAGCCTTTATTTCCCCGATAACCGGAACAGAGGGAAACAGGGGGGCATCAGCCCGGCGTAAAGCCAATGCCTGTCTGTCGTTCAGCCGCTTACTCCGCGCTGTCTACCACGATAACGCCTTTAAGTTTGTCGCCCTGGCCTGTCTTCATGAATATGATGCCTTTTTCCGCATCTTCCAGGGAGAACTCATGCGTAAATATCTTGTCGGTGTCGATAATCCCCGCCGCCACCGCCTTGATGGCCGTGGGCCATACCAGCGGCGCCAGCCACGCAAACCGGATGTTGATGTCCGACTGTATGCTGCGCAGCGCCGGCACCTGTATCATATCGCCCTCGCCCGGCAGGCCGAAATAGACGATGGTCGCGCCGCCCGCCGCCACGTCCAGCGCCCTTTGGAGCGCTTCCATGTTGCTGGTCGGGACGATGACCCGGTCAGACATTTTCCCGCCCGTCAGCTCAGATATCTTGCCGACAACGTCGTCCGTGTAATTCGGAGAGTTTTTGTCGCGGATGTTGATGATATAGTCCGCGCCGCACTCCTTCCCGATGCCCAGCGGATAATCGCGGGTGCCCACCAGCGCCACCTTGGCCGCGCCGCGCGCTTTGGCCATCGCCACCATCATGTTGCCAATCGGCCCGGGGCCGAACACCGTAACGAAATCGCCCAGCTGCACATCCAGTTTCTTCATGCCGTAGGATGCGCACGCCAGCGGTTCAACAATGGAGGCCTGCTTATAGGTCATGCCTTCGGGCATATGGTACAGATGCGTATACTTCATCACGCAATATTCCGCGAACGCGCCGTTTACCGAGACGCCGGGCACGACGCCGTGAGCGCAAAGATTGAACTTGCCATCGGCGCACATATCGCAGGCGTTGCACTGCTGCACGGGGTTGCAGATCACGCGGTCACCCAGTTTGAACAGCCCCTTGTCCGCCGGAATCTTGCCGACCTCCACCACCTGGCCGCTGAACTCGTGCCCCAGTACCAGAGGGCCTTTCCCGTCTGCGGTTCCCAGCGGGCTGTGGCCATAGTAATACGAGATATCCGAGCCGCAGATGCCGCAGTATTTCACCTTGACCAGCACTTCATCGTCCGCAATCTGAGGGATATCGATCTCCTCAAGCCGCATCACCTCAGCTTCGTAGAAAACCTGCGCCTTCATCTTTCCTTTCATGACGATAGCTCCTTCCTCATGGTTTATTTGCAGTACTTTTCGTTGAGGGCGTCCACAAACGCCTTGCACCGCGCGGTGGCGTTCCAGGCATCCGGCCATTCGCACAGGTCGATGGCCCACCAATCGCCCTTATATCCGGCGACATCCAGCAGAGCCGGTATCACGGTGTCAAAATCGATCACGCCGTCTCCAAATGGCGCGTGCGTGCTGGTTTCCGCCACGTTGAGCGTACCGTCCGAATCGATAAGATGGACCAGACCCACCTGTCCCTTGACCATCTCGCAGAACTTCGGAATACCGCCTTCCAGCGTGCAGCCCGGTTCAATATGGCGCGCACCGACCACTGCCGACATATGGCCGTGGCAGGTATCAAACAGCAGCGAGAAGTTCTCCTGTCCGACGTCTTTGACGACCTCGACGATATTCTTGGGTTCGTTGATAATAAAGCCCGGCTCAAACTCCCAAACCACCTGAATGCCGTAATCCGCCGCGTGACGCGCACAGGTTGTAAACATTTCCTTGATGAAATCCTTGACGGCTTCATACGACATGTTTTCCGGCAGTATCGGCGGAGCGCCGCTGTCGATACGGATTATTTTCCAGCCCATATCAGCCATGAATTTTATACTGTTGTCGTAAAGCGCCATCCATTGCTTGTTGTTTTTGATGGAATCCATACTCCAGGTATCCGCGGCATAATCCGCTACCTCCAGGTTGTAATCGGCCAGCAGCTTTTTGAGCTCCTTTCTCTTTTCGGGCGTATCATAAAGATCAGGGTGTGCATGCGGTTTGAAGCCGCCCATGCTGATTCCGTCGAAGCCAAGCTCGCTTAGTTTTTCACAGAGACGGGGCAGCAGTATGGGGTCGTCCGCAAACGCACCAAACACATAAGCCCAACTACCGATCGATACCTTTTTCATAACCTATTCACTCCTTTGCTTTTTTTATAAATTCACATCCGCGAACCGACGTTTTTGGGTACACGAAATACAGCTCCGTGTCTGCGGGCTTATCCTTTTTGTATGCGTCTCCGTCAATTCTTATAGGATTCGGCGGACGCCGCAGAGGAAAAACCTCCGCGGGCGTTCGCAAAGTGATTTATAGAAGAGCGGCCGGCTAAAATATACCACGCTGTGCGGGCCTGTGGCGTCAGCCTTTCGATGACTTTAGCTTGAGCGTAGACTCACGGATGATGATGTTGGGTTCCAGACATACGCTGGTTTCTTCCAGCTTCTTCCCTTCAATGAGGCTGATCAGCATCGATACTCCAATGCCAGCGATTTGATTAATAGGCTGCCATATCGTCGTCAGCGGCGGGCTGATCAGCTTGGAGAAAGGATCGTTGTCGCAGCCCATGATCTGCATTTGCTGAGGAATGTCGATGCCGTGCTCTTTAAGCCGGGAGATAATGCCGAAAGCGAATTCATCGGAGCTCGCAAACACCGCGTCGATGTTGTCATGCAGCAGTATATTGGCTGCGATATTATAGCCCATTTTCATCTTGTTATAGCCGTCATATGGATTCTGTGCGATAAAACACCGCCGTTCGTCATATTCCAGGCCAAACTCTTGCACGGCGCTCAGAAAATACTTATAGCGCGCTTCCAGCACATCTACGCCCATCGGCTCGCTGCAATAGGAGATCACGCGCGCACCCGCATCATAAAGATGGGAGACTGCCATACGAGCCAACATCTGGTTATCCACGTACACCCGGTGCTCCGCATGATTGGTGTCGCTGACATCCAGCGAAACCGTGGGTATGCCGTGTTTTTTGAGCAGCTGCCTCGATTTTTCCTCAAGAAGGCTGTAGCCCACAATCACGCCCAAAACATGGTGCTGTATCAGCGTCCGAACATAATCCTGCTCCAGCTGATTGCTATACAGCGTGTTGCATAAATACATCATAAAGCCTTGCTTGCGGAGCTGCATCTCGATGGCTTTGACCATTTCAGCGTAAAATCTGATGGCCACGTCGGGTACGATAATCCCAATAATCTGCGACTTTCGGGACTTTAGACTTTTAGCCGTGGCGTTAGGTATATAGCCCAGTTGCTCAATCGCTTCGTTAACCCTTTTGACTACGCTTTCAGAAATTGGTGCGGTTCCATTGATCACATGCGATACGGTTGGCTGCGAAACACCAGCAAGCTTCGCAACATCTTTCATGGTTGGCTGCATTCTGTCATCCCCCGTTCCTGCTGTAAAACTAAAAATCATTAATGCATATTGCATCATATATTTTATCGTATAAACAGTTTATGCATAAACGTATTAATTCTACATGCATGTGATTTATCCCTTCTTCGTGATATCGTCCGCACCGATAATCGGGTGGCTGTCCGCTCTTCTGTTATTTTCGCATCCCTCCAATTCTGCCTTAATGGCTCACTCTTTTTTCGGCATACCGCAGTCAGGACCAAAATGCTTCAGTATGACCAGCGGCTCATAAGCCGAGTCATTTTTGATAGTCACGCCGGCACAGGACGCGGCATGAGAGACAAAGAACTCGTCTGCTGTCAGCTGGCCGTAGCGGATCATCGTGGGCGATTCGCAGCTGAAAGACCCAAAGCGTCCGTGGCCCTGTACCACCACGCAGCCGTATGCCGCGCCGTCGCGGATGACCACCTCGGCTCCCGGGTTGATTGTGAGCTCTTTAGCCCCGACGTAATCATTTCCGTAGGCGATCCAGTTTTGCACATACCCTTCGCCGGATGATTCCGGAAACGGCGGCCGGAAGAAGCGCTCGCGGTAATCCGGGCAGGTATTCAGCTCCCAGTTGGCTGTGTCGAGAATGACGTCCAGATCGTATATATCCTCCTCCGGGATATAGCCGGAAAGCGCGTCGTAACCGAACACCTCGCCGTTTACGACATTCTCCCAGATTGCCATCACGTCGCTGTTCCACTGCGGCTCATAGGTGCACAGGCTGCCCGGCGCATGCACCACACCCGCCGGCGTATACCAGCCTGTGTCCAGTTCCATGCGAAAGGCCCGTGAAAGCTCGGTGATGCGCCCGTCTTTTACCGTATAATTTTTCAGCCGTTTTTTGACTTCCTCACGAGTAACGGATGGATCAAACCCAAAATATGTGACGGGCATCTCTCCCAGATGAGGATTGTACTGCCTCGGGAAATAATAATGCTCATGTTTGGGCTTGATGCCTCCGTAGCGGGCGCAGGCTTTCTCGTCGTGATGTATGTGATGGAACAACGGCTGCATATAATCGTAGAATTTGGAATACATCGGCCATGTGCCGAAGCGTTCCATCAGTTCCGGCCCGATCAGCTCTTCGCCCAAAGCATCCACAAAATCCTTGAACAGCAGCGCGTGAGACGGATCATCGTCCACATTGACAAAGCTCATGCCTTCATAAGGCCCGGCTCCCGCGGTTTCCACATGCGTAATGGACGAAAACCACCTCTCGACGATTGCGCCGCGATTCATTCCCATGGCAAAGTAGTCGTCCGGATGCAGCCGCAGCCGGCGCCCCGGCCGGTTGAAGGGGCGCGGCACCCATGTGGGCACCATGCGCAGCACGCCGTCTCCGTCTTGCAGCACTTTTCTTAAGAAATTAACGTCAGCCATGGATTAACCCCCGTCAGCTTGCCAGCATTCTGCGAATATAGTCGTGCCCCTCGCGCGCCAAATCGTTGTCGCTCGGTGCAAAAGTACGCCACAGGTGCAGCGCTCCTACGAAGGAAGGCGCGCCCAGGTTGAACGCTTCGATAGTCAGATACCCGTCGTAATCGCTGTTCTTGAATACGTCGAATACTTCCTTGCCGCAGGCGTGGCCGGTGCCCGGTATACCGCGGTTGTTCTCCGAAATATGCACATGCTTGGTATAGGGAAGGGCTTTTTTGAACGCAGCCGCTATATCCAGTTCCTCGATATTGGCGTGCATTGTGTCGACAAGCAGCCCCACGTGATCCATACCGATTTGCTGCACATATCTGATGCCGTCATCCACCGTGTTGATGAGGAAACTTTCAAATCTGTTCAGCGGCTCGACGGCTACGGTGATGCCCTTTTCGCCCGCATATTCAAAGCAGGGCTTCATGACCTCCAGCGAGGTTTCCCATTCCCATTCCGTAGGCCGCTGATTGGTGAAATACCCAAGCCCCTGGTACAACGGCCCGCATATCAGCGTGCCGCCCAGAGCGCATGTCAAATCGATATATTTTTTGAATTCGGGGTAAACGGCGTCCCTTAAAGCCTTATCCAGGCTGATGGGGTTGCATACTTCGGGATTAAACACCCCTACGGTGGTGACTCCCAGCCCCAGCTTAGCTGCATAATCGCCAAACTTATGGCATTCGTCAAAACTGTTGGTGATACCCACGTTAAATTCCACGCCGTCGAAGCCGATTTCCTTGCAGAATTCCAGCAGCCACTTATGCTGATCGAAGTGCGTATCATCCGACCAGAGCAACAGATTCATTCCAACCTTAATCATATCTGCCTTCCTTCCCCTTCATAATTTATAAAAACTGTTACTAACCCCCGATCGAGCCAAAGAAATTTCTCCGGTTTGCTGATACCCAATGTGCGGCTTCCCGGGGGGCTTGCACAGCCCCCGGCAGCCTGTTGCTCGTCAGCGTTGGTTATTGAAAACCTTTGTTGTCAGCAAATTTCGGGTCGTTGATGTCGTATACGAACTTCCCTGCGTTTCTCTGAGCGATATACTCTTCCACATCCGAGAACGGCAGCAGCTGCTTGCTATCGATATCGTCCTTGGAGAACGGCGTGAGGTAAGGATGGATGTACTTGCGATAGGACTGACCCGCAAAGTAGGCCTTCACCTGCTGGTAAACCACATCGCCTTCCAGCGCGGCCGTCTGGTTAACGTCCATGGTGGTGGTGCCTTCCTTAACCCATGTCCAGGACTTCTCTTTGCCGTTGGAGGCCCCCAGCCAGTAATCCGAGGGATTCAGACCGGCTTCCTGGATGGCCTGAATCGCACCGTCCATCATCTCGTCATTCTGAACGTAGGCGCCGTCCCAGCCGTTGGGACCCAGAGAGGTGATCGCGTCGGTCATGATCTTCTTGGCCGGATCAGCAAACCAGTTACCGGAAGCCCAGAGAACGATTTCGAGATCTTTCCCGCCTTTCAACGGTTTGTTGGTCGCATACTCCACCGCGGTCTGATCTCCGATATCCAGCCCCGCATCCTCGTAAGCTTGAATAAAGCCAAGAGACTGAGCGCCGGCCGAGCCCTGCCCCAGCACGCCTTCAATCATGATGACTTTTTTGATTCCGCGGCTCAACGCGTCCTGGCCTGCGTAAATCCCGGACAGTACGAAGTCATAGCAACAGCCGCCCGCTGCGTCTTTCGCTTTGCTCGCCTGCGAAAAGTCGTGGCACACGCCGAAGTACGGAACACCCGCTTCCTTAGCCTTGACGATACATTCGCTGGTGGTGTCCGCGTTGTTCTGTATCACGCAGATTGCATCCATGCCGGCTGTGATGAAATTTTCCACAGCGGCCAGCTGTTCCGCAGCTGTGCTGGCACCCACAACGCTGGTCACTTCCCAGTTGCATTCGGGATCCAGTTCGCCCAATTTCGTAAACGTTTCAACCAGCACTTTGTAATAGTCGTCCGCCGCGTCGGAATAGAAACCGATTTTCTTGGTTTCTGTTGCGCCCTTGCTCTCTTCAGTGCTTTGGCTGGGCGTGGCTTCCTTGGATTCCGCCGGCGCGGCACTTTCAACCGTTTTGGGTGTTTCTGCAGGAGCTGCCGACTGGCAACCAGCCAACACCATCAACACCATAACCAAACAAAGCATAATGGGTATCAGTTTTCTCATTCAGTTTCTCCTCCTGTTTTTTTATAACAACCTCAAAGCGAGATTGTTTACACGACAGTTGACTTTGCGGCGCTATACGCGTTTTAACTGCCTCCGCGCCGAAATCTGGGCCGAAAGAGCGCCGCCGGCCACGGCGATAATGATGATAAGCCCTTTCACAAAATACTGCCATTCGCTCTGGATACGCATTATGTTCATCGCGTTGGTGATGGCGCCCATCAATATCACGCCGATGAACGAGCCCATCGGACTGCCCTTGCCGCCCGACATGGCCACGCCGCCGATGACGGCCGCCGCGATAACGTCGATCTCCAGATTCTGCCCCAGGCTGATCGTACCAACGTTCACGCGGGCAAGTATGAGCACACCGGCGATGCCAGCGCACAGGCCGTTAAACACGTATGTCAGCAGCCGGATTCGTTTGACGTTTATACCGGAAAGGTATGCGGCCTGGGCATTGGAGCCGACCGCGTATACACGCCGGCCAAACTTGGAATATTTTAGGACAAACCAGAATATCGCCGTTATCACGAAAAACACGATGACATAGATCGGCAGCATCAGCGAGAGACCGTCGGCTGTTTTGGCGCCTTCAATCAGGTTGGTCTTAAAGAATTCAAGGTTCTGGTTCAGGGTGACTTCCTGCGAACGGCAAATCAGCAGTGCGATGCCTTTAAAGGCGATCATGCCGCCCAGCGTGATAATGAATGATTCCACATTCAGCCGCGAGATGATAAACCCCATAATGGCTTCGGCCGCAACCGCGATCAAAATGCCCAGAACAATGGCAGGAACAACATCGATGCCCCAATCCTTGATGCTCTTGGCCACGAATATGCCGACCATAGACACCAGCATACCCACCGACAGGTCGATACCTCCCGCAATCATGATGGCTGTCATACCCATCACGAGTATGCCTGTTCCGGCGACCTGCATCAGAATGTTAAGTATATTCAGCGGGGATATAAACGAAGGATACTCAAGCTTTCCGTTTACGATTCCCGTAATCAGCTGAACGAGTACCACCAGAACAACAAACGCGATACTGATCAGAACGACGGTAAACATATCTCCCCGTCTGGAGAAAAGATTTTTCTTTCCGGCTCCGTTCATACCTTAGATCCCCCGATCGAATACTGTAGTATGTTTTCCTCGGATATATCCGCGCGGTTTATTTCGCCCTGAACTCGCCCGTCTTTCATGACGAAAACCCGATCGCTCATCGAGATGACTTCAGGCATATCCGATGAAACCATGATAATGGCCTTGTTTTGCCGCAGCAGATCCATCATCACCTGATATATTTCCTGCTTTGCCCCCACGTCGATACCGCGGGTAGGCTCATCAAAAATGAATATTTCCCCGTCCGTATGAAACCACTTTGCCAATACCACTTTCTGCTGGTTGCCGCCGGAAAGGTTCATAACCGGCATGCGCGCATCCCGCGCTTTAATGCCCAGCTTCCTGATATAATCGTCTGCCACCCTGATGTCCTCCCGTGGGCTTATGACCTTTTCATTTGTGTTCACAAGATTGGCTACAATGGTGTTTCGCGCAATGGAATGTTTGAGGAACAGGCCGGTATGCTGCCGGTCTTCGGTGATATAGCACATCTTATGCCGGATGGCATCGGCGGGGCTCTTGATATTGGCCGGTTTTCCGAATATCAGCAGCTCGCCGTCCTCCCGGTGGGCGCCGCCCATCAGCAGCGTCATCAGCTCGCTGCGCCCTGAGCCCACCATGCCCGCAAAGCCGACGATCTCCCTTCGCCGCACGGTAAACGACACATCCTTGACGCCGTTGCCCGTCAGATTCCGTGCCTCCAGCACAACTTCGCCCGGTTCAAAATATTCCCGCGAATAAAAAACCGACGCATCTCGCCCCACCATGTACCGAATCAGCTGGGGCTCGTCGATATCTTCGATGGGACACGTGATGATCTTCTCGCCATCCCGCAGCACCGTAACCCTGTCTGCGATGCGGAAAACCTCGTCGAGGTGATGCGATATGTACACGACAGCGAGGCCGGTGGAGGCCACTTTTTTGACCACATCCAGCAGCATATCGATCTCGGATACCGAAAACGAGGCCGTCGGCTCGTCCAGAATAACAATCTTGCGCTGAAACACCAAAGCCTTGGCGATTTCAACCATCTTCTTCTGCCCGGAGGGAAGCTGGCCCACGTTATCGTCCGGACTGAAATCACAGCGCAGATAGGCCAACACCTCTTCGGTTTTGGCGCGCATTTCACGACGATTAATCATGCCGCCGCGCGCGATCTCCAATCCGGCAAAGATGTTCTCCGTCACCGTCAGGTGCGGAAATACCGTATGTTCCTGGTATATGGTTTGTATGCCCAACTCCATCGCGCTGTGAGGTGTGAGCGAGCACGTTTTGCCTTCAAATTCGATCGTTCCGCCGGCGTCCGGCTGGTAAGCGCCCGATATAATTTTGATCAGCGTGGATTTGCCTGCACCGTTTTCTCCGCAGATGCAGTGGATCTCTCCCGGATACAGATCAAAATCTATATGCGACAGCGCCCGGACACCCGGGAACGTTTTGGAAATATTTCTTAGCCTGAATATGGGCTGCTGCATATGCGTTCCCCCTTTGCAGAAACATGGCCCGCCTTGCTTAAAAAGGACGCCGCCGCACGCCGAACGCCTGTGCGCACGGCGGCGCCGTTTTTCAGTCTGTCTTCAGAGCATCGTCGAATGCGACGGCGGACGGAGAGAAATTGAGCTTCTTGACGAACTCACAAGCCTCTGTCGCGCCGAATATACGATCCATGCCGCTGTCTTCCCATTCCACGGAGAGGGGCCCCTGATAATTCGCTGCGTTCAGCACACGGATGATCTTGTCGAAGTCCACGTCCCCATGCCCCGGGGAGACGAAATTCCAGCCGCGC
>JBMNOT010000059.1:0-11166 GCA_050943225.1 Christensenellales bacterium
CGCTATACTCCGTTTTGCCGTCGCCCGGGCGGTTTAGTCAGTTAGCCTCAGGCTGTCGGTGACCCGGCAATATCTCCCTAAAGTTCAAAAAAGGCGTTTTTACTGCCGGGGCCGTTTGCCCCGCAAGTCAAAACGCCGTTGTTTCAGGTATTATTATACCAGCAACAGGCCCGTCCCTGCAATCGCTATATCTCGTCGACAACTTTCTTAGGCACTTTGGAGAACAGCGGGCTCACGGATTCCTTCTCATGGATGCGCAGCACCGCCTCCGCAAACAGCGGCGCCACCGACACCGTCACGAACTTGCTGCTCTTGGCCAGATACGGGTTCTGCACGCTGTCCGTGCCGATCAGCATCTCAATCGGGCTTTCCTCAATGGCCCTCACGCCCTTTTCCCGCAGCACCACGTGAGACAGGCACGCGATGATACGCTTTGCGCCGCGCTCCTTCAAAGCGTAGGCCATATCCACCAGCGTTCCGCCTGAAACCGTGAAGTCATCCACGATCATGCAGTTCTTGTCCTTCACGTCGCCAATGATAGACAGCACATGCGCGTTCTCGTCGTGGCCGCAGCGCATCTTGTCCCCAATCGCCACGCTGCAGTGCAGGTAATCGGCGTATCTGCGCGCCGTCTTGGCAAAGCCCGCGTCAGGCGACACCACGCAGATGTTGTCCATGATGTCGAGCCCTTTCACATACTCGCACATGATGGGCAGCGACAGCAGGTGGTCCACCGGTTTTTTGAAGAACCCCTGCACCTGAGCGGCATGCAGATCCATCACCACCGCGCGGTCGGCGCCGGCCAGCTCAATGCACTCAGCGCACACGCGCGCCCGGATGGACACGCGGGGCTCGTCCTTCTTGTCGCCTTTCGCGTAGGAAAAATACGGAATGACGGCAGTCACGGAGTTGGCGCTCGCGCGTTTGAGCGCATCCATCCAGAACAATATTTCAACAAATTCGTTGTTGGGGTTCATACCGATTGGCTGAACAACGTAGACGTCTTTGTTGCGTACTGTCTCTTTAATCCTGATAAAAATGTTTCCGTCCGAAAAAGTGATAACTTCCGAGTCACCCAGCTCGCTCCCAAGATATTTACACATCTTCTTGGCGAACGGAATGCCTGAAGAACCTGCAAATATCTTGATATCGCTGCTATAGGAATCCAATTCTCCTGTCCCCCGATTCAACATGTATTGCTGTGCACGCGCCTATTTTAGCACTTATAACCCACACAATCAACATCGTTTATACGCAATTAACAGGCCGGAACAGGCCCATTGTTCATGCGCCGGAGCGTATATCTCTCAGCAGCGCTTTGATGCTTTTTCGCAGATAAGCGCCGCCGCGCTTCTCGCCGCCCAAAGGCGCGCGCGAGCCCAGCGCGCCGTGAAAATCGCTGCCCGATGTGACAAAAAGCTCCAGCCGCCGCGCTTCGCTCTCGAACATGCGGCATTGCCCGTCACTGTGATCCGGGTGGAACGCCTCCACCCCCCAGAAGCCGGCTTCCTTGAGCCGCGGGGCCAGCGCGTCCCACACGCCGTCCTTCAGCAGCCCCGGATGCGCCAGCACCGGCTTGCCGCCCGCCTGCACGATAATCTCCGCCGCCTGCTCCACCGGCACTCTTTCGAGCGGCACGTAGAAAGGCGTTCCGCGAGCCACAAACCGCTCAAACGCGTCCTCCAGCGTCTGCGCGTACCCTTTTTTGATCAGTGCCAGCGCGACATGCGGCCGTCCCGGCGCATTGCCCCGGCACTCCTGCTCGATATCCTCCAACGTTACGTTATAGCCCGCCGCCTGCAGCTTATCCGCTATTACCCGGGCGCGCTGCCGCCGCTTCTCCACGGCGCTGCGCACATAGCTGTGGATGCCCTTGCTGCGGCAGTTGATATTAAGCCCCAGCACATGCACCTCGCAGTCGCCTTCCATCGCCGCAATCTCGATGCCGGGAATCAACATCATGCCGGGCACCGGCATAAGTTCGCCAAAGCCGCGGCATTCGTCGTGGTCGGTAATGGCCAGCCCGTCCAGTCCCACGCTTTTGGCCAAATCCGCCACCTGCTGCGGCGTCATGTCTCCGTCCGAAAACGTGGTGTGCACATGCAGATCCAGTCTCATGTCTTGCCCTTTGCCTGTGCGCTGCTCATAAATTTTTGCTCGTCGATCACAAACCGCTCGTGCCGCGCTTCCCCGATCTTCTCCTTCTCGTCAAAAGCCTCTATCTCAAACGTCAGCCTGCGCCCGTCCGTCTCCACCAGCACCGCCTCCGCCCACACTTTAAGCCCTACCGGCGTCGCGGCGATGTGCTTTGCGTCGATGCGCACGCCCACTGTGGACATCCCTTCGGGCAGCATCGGCTGCACAGCCAGATACGCCGCATTCTCCATCAGCGCGATCATCGACGGCGTGGCAAACACCTCTGCCAGCCCGCTCGCCACCGCCCTGGCGGTGTCCTTATGCTCAACAGTCTTTTCCACGCGGGCCTTTGCGCCCGGCTCCAGCCTAAGCTCCATATTTCCTCCCTACTGCCGCCCGCATGCCGACGGGTAAACCACATCCTCTTTTTTCAGCGTCATCGCCATGTGCGGAATGCCCGCCTCCATATACTCTTCGCCGTGTTCCTTAAAGCCGAATTTGCGGTACAGCGGCATTATATACGTCTGCGCGCTAATATCGATTTTCTCCGCTCCAAACGCGAACGCCTTGTATATCAGCAGCCTGAGCGCCAGGTCCCCTATCTTCTGCCCGCGGAACTTTTTCCTCACCGCCAGCCGGCCGATGCGAAAGCCCTTGCCGTCGTGCCAGATGCGGCCCGTCGCGGCAGGCTCCTCGTCCACATACACCATCAGGTGCAGCGCCTGTTCGTCAAAGCTGTCATACTCCTCTTCTTCGGGAACGTGCTGCTCCTCGATAAACACCTCGCGGCGGATGGCCCGCGCCTCGGAGATATCCTCCGTACCGGGAATAAACGTACTCGTAATCAAATGACGCTCCCCCGTTTTTTGTACTGACAGTATCCACTATACCACAAAACCTGCGAAAACGCACACCAATTGCTCACGGCGTCAGCAGCTCCCTGGCGATATCAAACTTCACCGGGCCTTCTTCCGCCACCACGTCCACCATCACCAGCACCATCCGGTCGTAATAGCCGTCCAGCCAGTAGCCCGCAAACCACGATATCTCGCGCGACTTGTCGTCGCTCTTCTCCGCGGTACCCGTCTTGCCTGCGATCTTGACGCCTCTGATGCGCGCCCTTTTGCCCGTGCCCTGCTCCACCACGGCCTGCAACAGCGGCGCCAGCGCATTCATGCTGCCCGGCTGCACCGCGCCCTTTACCCACGCGATGGGCTGCGCTTCGCTCACCGTCACGTAATCCAGCCCTTCCGTCCGGCAAGTTTTCTCCACCAGCACCGGCTGCATGATATTGCCCGTGCCGTTGGCAAACGCGGTATACATCGCGGCCATCTGCAGCGGCGTCACCAGCAGCTCGGCCTGCCCGTAGCCCGAGTCCGCCAGGCGGCTGCGCGTCATCGAGTTGCCCTCGTTGAGTATCTGGGCGGGCGCCACCGGCAGGTCAAACGGCACAGCAGACGTCATGCCGACCTTCTCCATGTACGCGGCAAACGGCTCCGCGCCCAGTTTCAGCGCGATATACGCGAAATAGATGTTGTCCGAGTTGATAAGCCCGTTGCTGAGCTTGAGCGGCGCGCCCGAATCGGAAACGCGCGTAATCGTGCCGCCGTCCCAGCCCGGCTCAGTGGGCAGCCATTTATTGTCCTCGATCACCCCGTCAAAGGCGGTGTCCGGCGTGATCGCGCCGCCCTCCAGCGCCGCCGCTGCAGTAAACGGCTTCACCACGCTGCCCGGCGGGTATTTGCCCTGCGTCGCGCGGGCAAACAGCGGCTGGTTGCTCTCCGCGGCCTGCCAAAAGTTCCACGTCTCTTCGGAAACCCCGAATGTAAACAGGTTGTTGTCATACGACGGGTACATCGCCATCGCTTCCACATACCCCGTCTCCGCGTCCATCACAATGGCCACGCCCGACTGCTTTTTGGTGTAGTCGAGGTGCGTGCTCAGCGCTTCGTACGCCTTTTTCTGCAGGTCGGGCTTTATGGTGAGCCGCAGGTCCTCGCCCTGGCGCTCATTTTGCTCCCACAGCGTGCGCACGTTGCGGCCCCACCTGTTCCGGATATAGACGATCTTGCCGTCCTCGCCGGCCAGCAAATCCTGATACGCCGCCTCCAGGCCGGCCACGCCCACTTTGGGCGACCCCTCCGGCGCATCCTTGGGATAACCGAGATACCCGAGGATGTGCGCCACGCTCTCGCCCATCGGATAATCCCGTATCGGCGTATACATCTTGTTGTCCACGCCCAGGCCTTCCACTGCAGCAAGGCTCTGCTTCTGCGCATCGGTCAGTTTGCCGGGCAGGAACCTCGCCAGCACCACGATTTGCGTGCCGCTCTCTATCGCCTTGTCATACTTTTCAACGATCTCCGCTTCAGTCAGGCCGGTCACCGGAGCCGCCGCCGCAGCCGCAGCCGCAATGTCCTTCACCTTCCCGGTATCCAGATACACGGTGTCCGCGTAGGTGTTGCGCGCCATCAGCGAACCGTCGAACGCAAATATCTCGCCGCGGGCAGCCTTCAGCGTCTCCACGCGCACGGTGCTGCCCTCTTCCATCTCGGGGAATATCAGCGAATACTCCCAGAGCACCTTGGCGTCGCCCCCGATGTCAGGCCGCACGGTCAGCTTATAGTCGTTGGTAAAATCGCCGTAATCTTTTGTCCTGTATGTCGCGGTATAGGTGTAGACGCCGTCCTCATCCGGCCCGGAAAGGTTGCTGACCTCCACAGCCTCCACGCCGAGGCCGGAGAATATCGCCCTGTGTTTGCTTAAAAACGTGTCCTTGTCCACCTTGGCGTCGGGCGAAACGTATTCCCACATCGCTTCAAAGTCCATCGCCTCAAACGCCTCGATGTAGTCCGATATGTCATACCGCTCGGGCACAGCCTGAACCGTGCACGCAGCCAGCATCAGCACAGCCGCACCCAGAATCAGCAGTTTGATCCCCCGCATGGCAAGACCTCCCATCGGCGCCGGTCTTAAAAACCGCATTTCCTGCTCAATCACGCCAACTCATCAAGTTGCATTATACTACGGCCCCTTTGCATCAGGCAAACCGCCGGCGCCTTTTTTCATAAATGATAGTCGCTGCCTGCGCAGCAGCAAGGGCAGCCTCACTCAAAAAAGCACAAAAACGCCCCGCAGCCATATGATAAGCAGGCGGGGCATATTCAACGTTTTGGGGCAAGCCTTTCTGACCGCCGTATATATCTATTTCAATCCTTCCTTTTTGATTCTCTTCAAAGCCCGTCTCACCGCATCCGCGATCTGGTTCCGCGCCATGCGGTATTTTTCCACCGATTCGCGGTACGGGTCCATGATGTCGTACATGTTTTCGCCCGGGTATCCGTCCACACCCGCCGCAAATCCCAGCAGCGTGTGCATCTTGTACTCCGCTTCCGGAGCCATCGCTTCCATCTCTTCGATGTGCCGCGCTTCCATCGCCAGAATCAGGTCAGCCCAGCGCGCCGTTTCCTTGTCAAACTGCCGCGCACCGTGCTTTTCCAGACTCAAATTCAGCTCCTCCATCACCTTTTTCGCTTCCGGAGTTGCCGGCTCGCCTTCGCACGCAAACGTGCCGGCCGATCTGAATGCCATATCTTTTAAGTGAGTACTTCGGCCCGCTGCATCCTCAGCTAGTTCTTCCGCCATGGGACTTCTGCATGTGTTGCCTGTACACACGAAAAGGACGTTCATGATTTTGCTTTTTCTCCTCCTATACTCTCACAATATTATATGCTGCCGCTTTGTAAATCCTGTTCATCACGGCAAACCCGATGCCTTCTTTAGGCACCGCTTCAAACAGTATGCTGGTGTATCCTGCCGCATCCGCATCGCGCAGCAGGGCGTAAAGGCTTTTCGCAACGCCACGCAGATCCTCAATGCTTCCGGTTACCGCCACGTCGCGACGGCCGTAAAACCGTTTGTGCTCTCTGGCTGCCATCACCAGCGGCTTTTCACCTTTTTTCAAATCTTTGTCGTAGAGATATTTGATCGCTTCCGTTACCGCAGCCATATCGCCTTCCACCACCACCATGGACGCAGCGGGCGCATAATGGCGGTATTTCATGCCGGGCGCCGCCGGACGCCCTTCCTCCATCGGCGAAAACGCGCGCGCGCACTCCACCGGCCCTATCACTTCTTCCAGCATGTCCTGCGTTACCGCGCCGGGCCGCAGTATGATCGGCGTTTTCCGGGTCATATCCACCACGGTGGATTCCACGCCGATGTCGCACTCGCCCGCATCCAATATCAGCAGATCATCCCCGAAATCCTTCGCGACATGCGCCGCGCTGGTGGGGCTGGGGCTGCCCGACTTATTCGCGCTGGGCGCCGCCAGAGACACGCCCGCGGCGGATATCAACGCCAGCGCCACGTCGCAATCCGGCATGCGTATGCCCACGGTATCAAGGCCCGCCGTCACGCCATCGGGCACCGCACCGCGGCTTTTCAGCACCATCGTCAGCGGCCCCGGCCAAAACCTTTCGGCCAGCCGCTCCGCTTTTTCGTCAAATTCCGCTATGGTTTTTGCCATTGGAACGCTGTCGACATGCACAATAAGCGGGTTGTCCTGCGGGCGTCCCTTAAGCGCAAAAATGCCTGCCACCGCCTTTTCGTCAAACGCGTTGGCCGCAAGGCCATAAACCGTTTCCGTCGGCATTGCCACCAGCCTGCCGTTTCTGATGGCCTGTGCCGCCCGCAATATATAATCGTGATGGTTTTCGTCAATCTCAAGTATCATTTGTTTATTTATTTTACATCCTGTACCAGCAAAAATCAATGGACATCGAAAAAAGGCTCTGGAATCAGGCTTTTTCAGCCTTTTGGCATACTGCCCCCGGTAAAACCCCTGCTACCGGCGTTTCTTTTACATATGAAGTGTTTCCGGTTTGCAAAGCGTTATTTTGCGGACTGCAGGGGGGCTGCCTTCCTCAAAGCGCCTTTAAGCGGATATCCCCCACGGCGCCGCACGCCTCGCCCACTATGGCCACCGCGCCGATAACGCCAGGCACCTCAATAATGAGCTCCAGCGCACGGGAAATATCGTCCGCGGATTTGAGCTCGTTGCCCAGCCGCGTGGCACAGGCATCCGCCAGATACGCGTCCGCCGACACTACCACCGCCGCGTCCGCCTCGCCGAAGCTCAGCGACGGCCCAACCGTGCCGGACGATGTGCATATCGACACCGGCCCCGGCTGTATTTCCAGCCCCAGCTTCATGGAAAGCGGGCTGCTGCCGGCGTATATCGCCACTGTCCGCACGGCATCCGCCTTCATGAATATGTCGCCGCCGTTCTCGACGATGACCGCTCTGGAATATTTTAGCATTTCTCGGCCCACATGCACGGCAAAAGCGCCCGCCACCGCAGCCATCGGCCCCACGCCAGCCGCCCTGGCCGCGCGGCACATGTCCGCCGCCGCCGCGGGCGCGTCCGGCAGCGGGTCCAGCGGTACAAGGCTGTCCCTGAACGCCGGGTGCCGGGCAATATACGCGTCCAGCTCATGCCGAAGCGCCACCACCGCATCCAGCGCGACGCGCTCCATCACGCTGTCCGCGCAGATAAATAGTTCCGTCTCCTGATAGGCGACGCGCCAGCTTGCCATGCGGCCGGCAATCAGCCGCCGGTATTCGTTGCGGTTGTCGTACTCAGAGAATTGCGTCATCGAAGCTCTTGATCGCCCGCGCAGGGCAGGCGCGCACACAGTGCCCGCACAAAAGGCACGAGTCCATGTCAAACTCCAGCTCCCACGTTTCCCTGTTCATCACCAGCGCGCCGGACGGGCATACCGCCGTGCACGTACCGCAATGGATACACTTCTCCTCGTCATGAATCACGCTGTCGGTATAAACCTTTACCTGTATGCCCTCTTTCTCAAGATACGCAAGGCTCCTGTCCAAATCCTCGTCCAGGCCTTTAAACTCCACCATCATGGTGCCCGTTTTGCCGGGCGATATGTACGCCTTCAGTATGTTGAAAGACAGGTTATACTTCAATAGATTAGTAACCACCGGCTTATCCGCTTTTTCCGGCGGAAACAGCAGCCCCACTTTGATTTTCTTTTCTCCCATGTTTACAGCCTCCTGTCCGCATCCAGGCCTTTAAACGTGTCCCGGAATGGCAGCTTCGCCGCGGGCACCGTCATCACAAACGAGCCGTCCAGCAGCTTGTTCTTCAATTCCTGCGCAATCTTGCGCGCCTTGTACAGGCTGGAGAGCGGCGCCGTGCGCACCTTTTTGCCGCCCAACTCCACCTCGCCGGAGCGCAGCTGCGCGTACGACACCAGCTTCAATGCCTCCTTGTTGCGCGTGCTGATGCCGTAGTCATATATGTAGGTATACAGGCGGTCGTTGGGCACCGCCAAATCCGCCATCATGTCCTCGTCGATCACGGGTATCGGTACACCTATGCCCACATACAGCGTGCTGCCGTAGCCGTCAAACGTAGCCGCCTTAATATACTCGCTCTTCATGCCCTTCATGTCGCCAATCAGTGCCAGCGTGTAGCCGGAATACAGCATGTCGCCGCTCGGCAGCTGCTCCGCCTTGTTCACCGCCTGCGTGCCCTCAAACACCACGTAGCCCTCGCCGCCGCACAGGAACACGTGCGTGCCGATGCCGATGGTGCGCAGCTTGGGGTCCTTAAGAAGCGGGGACAGCTCACCCGAAGTGGAATACGTCACGTTGCCCATGTTGGGCAGCAGCGTGCCCATGTATGTGCGCTTGGTCTTGTTCGTGGAGTTCGTGGCGGCGCTGTAATTCTGATACGCGTTGCGCGGATTAAAAAGATACGCCTGGTTAAGGTCCGCCAGAGTGATCTTGGTGTGCACCTCCGTGCGCGTGTAGCAGTCGGTACCAGAAGACAGCGCATGCAGATCGATCTCCTTGCCCGCAATCAGGTCTTCAATCACGTGCGCCCCGCCGTACTCGATGCCGGTGGTCTTGCCGGCCTGCGTCGCGCCGATATACGTATCCACCGCAGCCAGCCCGCCGTACGCCTCCACGCCGTTCAGCGTGATCTGGCTCATGCGGATGGGCGGCTCCGAATGCCCGAAGTTGAGCATCGCGCCGGACGAGCACATCGCGCCGAACGTCGCACAGGTCACCACGTCAATTTTCTCCGCGCACTTTTTTACGCCCTGCTCCGCCGCCATCTTCACCGCTTCCTCGGCGGTAAACACCACAGCCTTGCCCTTTTTCAGTTTCTCGTTGATTTCCTCAATTGTCCTAACCACAGTCCGCCTCCGACTATAACCCGTCCACAGCATTGTGAACAAATAAAAAAATTTCGTATTCTGTCATTTTACACCCTTTTGTATGCGTATACAACCTACAAAAATTCCCCCAGCGGCCGCAGTTGCTTTTGCAGGTGCCGGGCGCTATAATACATGAGAATTTATCATCAGGCGAGGTACTTATGAAACTCGGTATCGTGGGGCTGCCCAACGTCGGCAAATCGTCGCTGTTTAACGCGTTGACCGGCGCAGGGGCTCCAAGCGAAAACTATCCCTTTTGCACCATCGACCCCAACGTCGACGTGGTGGCCGTGCCGGACAAGCGCATGGACTTCCTGGTCAACCTGTACTGCCCGGCCAAGGTCATGCCCGCCGTGGTGGAGTTTGTGGACATCGCCGGCCTGGTAAAGGGCGCCAGCCACGGCGAAGGCCTCGGCAACAAGTTCCTGTCCCATATACGCGAAGTGGACGCCATACTGCACGTGGTGCGCTGCTTCGAGGACGATAACGTGACGCATGTGGACGGCAGCATCAACAGCGTGCGCGACGCCGAAACGATTAACTTCGAGCTGCTCTTCGCCGACATGGAGACGGTGGAAAAGCGCCTGCAGCGCTCCGGCAAGATGGCCAAGTCGGGCGATAAAAAATCCAAATTCGAATGTGACACGCTGGAGAAAGCCAAATCCCAGCTGGAATCCGGCGTGTTTGCAGCCGGCATGGACCTCTCCGAAGAGGAGCGTGCCATTGTCTCCGAGCTGTTCCTGCTGACCGACAAGCCGATGCTCTACGCCGCCAACGTATCCGAAAAGGAGGCCGCCGCTGCGGACCCCGCCGCGCTGCCCCAGGTGGCGCAGCTGTGCGCGCTGGCGGAAAAACAGGGCGCCGAGGTGATGGTGGTGTGCGCGCGCCTGGAGGAAGAGCTGTCCCAGCTGCCCCCGGAAGAGCGCAGCGCGTTCCTTTCTGAGCTGGGCATCGCGCAAAGCAGCCTGGACGCGCTCATCCAGAAGAGCTACAAACTGCTGAACCTGATCAGCTTCCTGACCGCCGGGGAAAAGGAGGTGCGCGCGTGGACCATCAAGCGCGGCGCCAAAGCGCCCGCCGCGGCAGGGAAAATCCATTCCGACTTCGAACGCGGCTTCATCCGCGCCGAAATCGTGTCGTTCGAAGACCTTGAAGCCTGCGGCGATATGGCCACCGCCCGGGCCCGCGGCCTCGTCCGCCAGGAGGGCAAAGACTACGTTATGCAGGACGGCGACGTCACGCTGTTCAAGTTCAACGTATAAATCCTGACTGAACAATAGCCCGCAGTCTATGAAGCTGCGGGCTTTTTTGTCAGCAAAGCCGCTAATGATGAGAACATATATTTGTCAAACATAGTTTCACCCCTGCCGGATTATGGTATAATAAAGGAAAGATATTACCCCGGTATTCCCATTCCCGTACCATCAAAAGAGAATTGATATGTACTGTTCTCATTGCGGAGCCAGCATTCCCGACGACAGCCGCTTCTGCACCAGCTGCGGCGCCCCACAGGCCGCATCCGTTCAGCCGCCTGTCGATGCTCCCTATGCCGCATCCGTTCAGCCGCCCGCCGGCATTCCGCAGGCCATATCGGCCCAGCCGTCCGCCGGTTACCAGCCCCCGTTTCCCGTCCGGCCGCCGCGCAGCAGGCGCCGGCTGGTCTGGCTCGCGGTGGTGCTGCCCGCCGCCGTTCTGGCGCTTGCTGCCGTGTTCGTGTTCGCCGTACTGCCGGAGCTCCAGTACGCATCCGCCTGCCAGATGCTCAAGGACGGCAAGTTTGACG
>JBMNOT010000060.1:0-11119 GCA_050943225.1 Christensenellales bacterium
GGCAAGGAAAACCAGCTTTAGAGGAGGATAAATGCTGCAGATCATCATCATCGTTTTAGCCTTGGCCGCGGACCAGCTGAGCAAATGCCTGCTGGAACAGTTGTTTACGATGCCGGGAGAGTCCATCGAGGTAATACCCGGCGTTTTCAATCTGACCTATGTGCAAAACAAGGGCGCGTCTTTTGGCATCCTTCAGGACAGGCAGGCGTTTTTCATTGTCATTACATTTGCCGTGCTGATCGCCGCCACCTGGGCGATGATCAAATACCGGAAGACGCACAAAAGGTTTTTGAAGGTGAGCATCGCGCTCGCTTACGCAGGCGCAATCGGCAACCTGATTGATCGTATTCAGTTCGGCTACGTGCGCGATTTCATCGATATCCGGGTGTTCGGCGACCTGTGGAAATGGATATTCAACGTGGCGGATATGTGCCTGGTGGTGGGCTCCATCATGCTGGGCATTTACATACTGTTTATACACAAGGATAAACCTAAGGACGAGAAGGGTGGCGAAACAGAGCCGGGCGAAATGGATGAGCCGGAAGACGGCGCAGCAGAACAGGATAATAGGGCCCGGCTGGAAGAGCCCACAGAGGAAAGGGACGAGCCGAACGGGCCGGAATGATTGCGGTCAGGCCGCTTGAAAGATAGAACCCCCAAGGCAGAGCCTCGGGGGTTTTTTATATCCTTTCAGATGATGCAGGACAGTATCTCGTCCGGCGTTATGCCGTAAATCACGCCCTCTGCCTCCGCGTGCAGCACGGCGTGGAGATCGTCCTCCCGGTAGGGGCAACCGATGAGCCGCTGCTGCAGCCGTTCCAGATCCTCACGCGCGAAAAAATCGCCGTAGAAACGGATGTCGGTGATAACGCCGTTCTCCACGAATGACTGCACAGAGAGCTTGCCGCCGGCAAAGCGCGCTTCCTTGGTGATGTTGAAAGCCGGGTCGCGGCCGAAGTTCCACTCCCAGGTGTCAAACTGGGCTTGTTTGATTTCGGTGACGCGCGCGATATCCTGCGGCGTCAACTCGTAGGTGTCCGCATCGCGCAGCAGGAAGGACAGCATCACGTCGCGGAACTCAAGGCTGGTCATCGGCGCGGACAGGTGCTCGGCGATATTGGTGACCCGCTGGCGCACCGACGCGATGCCCTTGGAGACGATCTTCTCGTCGTCCACACTGAGGGCGCGCACCAGCGTTTCCAGATCGGTGTTGAACAACAGCGAGCCGTGATGCAGCACCACGTTGCTTCGCAGGTACTGCGCGTTGCCCGAAAACTTGCGACCGCCGATCACGAGGTCGTTACGGCCGCTCTTCTCTGCAGGCACGCCGATGGAATGCAGCGCGTCCAGTATGGGCTGCGTGTACGTGTCAAACTCGATGCGCCGCTGCCCCGGCTCCTTGACGATGAACGAGAACTGCCAGCCGTTTTCGTCTGTGTAGATGGTGCCGCCGCCCGTCACGCGGCGAACGATGTCGATGCCGCGCTCTTTAGCAAACGGCATGTTGATCTCGCGAAGCGTGTTCTGGTAACGCCCGACCATCAGCGTGGGCCTGGTGCGCCAGAACATGAAATATTCCTTCGCGACATTCAGCTCGTCCATCGCGTATTTTTCCAGCGCGAAGTTCATCTTCGCGTCCATGCTGTCGAACTTTAAGTAAATCATGAGCGCTTCATCAATCCCTTCATGCCTTCGATGGCGTTGTAGGAGCTGCGCACAAACGGGCCGCTGGCCACGTACTTAAAGCCTTTTTCCAGGCCGCTGCGCCGGTATTTCTCGAACTGGTCCGGGTGGATGAACTCGGCAATCGCGATGTGCTCGCGGCTGGGCTGCAGGTACTGCCCGATGGTTAAAATGTCGCAGCCGACGGCGATGAGGTCGTCCATCACGGCAAGCACTTCGCCCTCCGTTTCACCGAGACCCACCATGATACCGGTTTTGCTGTAAATGCCGCCGCCCAGGCGCTTCACGCACTCCAGCAGCTCCAATGAGCGCTCGTATTTCGCCATCGGGCGAACGGTGGGGTACAGCCGCGGCACCGTCTCGATGTTGTGGTTGATGATCTCCGGCCGGGCGTCCATCACCGTCTGCAGAGCCGCAAGGCTGCCGCAAAAATCCGGTATCAGCACCTCCACCGTGGAGTCCGGCATACGCTCTTTGAGCGCCCGAATGCACTCGGCGAAATGCGCCGCGCCGCCGTCCGGCAGATCGTCCCGCGTGACGCTGGTGATCACGGTGTGGCGCAAGCCCAGCTGCTGCGCCGCGGTCGCAATATTTTCCGGCTCCGTCGGGTCCACCGGCGTGGGCCGGCCCTTGCACACCGCGCAGAAACGGCAGTTGCGAGTGCATACGTCGCCCAGTATCATGAACGTCGCTGTCCGGTTTTTGAAGCACTCGCCGCGGTTGGGGCAATTGGCCCCTTCGCACACGGTGTGCAGGTTCAGCGAGCGCAGCATGCCCTCCATCTCCATGACAGCTGCGGGGTCCATCTTTTTCTTGAGCCATTCGGGCTTTCTCGGCGGCACCATTTTATTCTCCTGACGCTTAAGAATCACCCATGACGCGCTGCGCCATGGGGATGGTTTTATGATAACAGGGTCTTAAGTGAATTGCAACACTCCCGACTGCCTATTGTCCGTGCGTTGAAGCGCATTTAACAGGTTCGTCCGCGGCGAAGGCTTCGTTGATATCGCATGGCGGTGGTGGTACAATCAATCATATGAAAGAGAAAAAGACGTTTGTCGTGGAGACGGCGGCGGACAGGCTGGATAAATACTTGGCGTCGGTGACGGAATATTCGCGCTCACGCATCCAGAACGAGATCGCTGCGGGCAAGGTTTGGGTTAACGGCGCACTCGCCCGGCCCAGCGATAAGATAAAGCCCGGCGATGTGGTGACGGTGGAGATAGAGCCTCCCCGCGAACCGGAGGTAAAGGCGGAGAACATCCCGATCGACATTGTGTACCAGGACGAGTGTCTGGCGGTGATCAACAAGCCGCAGGGCATGGTGGTGCACCCGGCGCCGGGTCATGCGGGCGGCACGCTGGTAAGCGCGCTGCTGTGGCACATCGGCGACCTTTCCGGCATCGGCGGCGAGCTGCGGCCCGGCATCGTGCACCGGCTGGACAAGGACACCTCCGGCCTTATCGTGATCGCGAAAAACGACAAGGCGCACGCCGCCCTGGCCGCGCAGATAGCGGACAAGAGCGCGCGCCGTATCTATCACGCCATCGTGCACGGCGGCTTTGCCGAGGACGAGCTCGTCATCGACAAGAGCATCGGGCGCAGCCGCAGCGACCGCAAGAAAATGGCGGTTGACCGGGGCGGGCGCCGCGCGGTAACGCATATTCGCGTGCTGGAGCGTTTCCGCGAATTCACGCATGTGGAAGCGTCGCTGGAGACAGGCCGCACGCACCAGATTCGCGTGCATCTCAGCAGCATCGGCCGTCCGGTGGCCGGAGATACGGTGTACGGCCCCAAAAAGCCGCGGCTGCACGACAAAGGACAGCTGCTGCATGCAGGCACGCTGATATTCCGCCATCCGAAAACGGACGAGGAGATGACGTTTCACGCGCCGCTGCCGGACTATTTCGAGGCCGTGCTGGAAAAGCTGCGCGCAAAGCAGTAACGGCGGGTTTAGCGTGATGAAATTGCTTATCGCTCAACACAGTCTTACTGGTGCTGTTTTGTAAACTTCAGGAAATCAGCATGCCAGGACAACAATACGTTGTTGACTTTTGACAACTCGTTGTCTATAATAATCTAAGCTAAAAACAACTCCCATTGTCGGTTTTTTGTTCCGTGGGATATGGGAGGGAGGGTAACAGTTGGCAGAGATCCGCGTCGGAGAAAACGAGTCTTTGGAAAGCGCGCTGAAGAGATTCAAGCGGCTGACCGCACGGGAAGGCACTCTGGCGGAGCTTCGCAAGCGCGAGCACTACGAAAAGCCCAGTGTGAAGCGCAAAAAGAAAGCCGAAGCCGCTCGCAAGAGAAAGCATTGATTACATAAGCATTGACATATAAACCCGGAAACTCTCCGGGTTTTTATGTTGCCCGCATACCGGCAGGTTTCATTCTTTCATATTTATATTAACTGGCTGTAGAGGCGTTGCGAGCCGTCTTCTTTTTTTTGCCGCGGCCGCATATGAATGAATGAAAACCAATGCGGTAAAGATGCCGGCGGGGTAGATTGAATGCTGAAAAAACCGCGCAAGCTTACACAGAGAATCGTGAAGCGTCTGCAGATGGCGCCTGAAGCTGCCGGCTGCCTGCGCATAACGCTAATTGACAATACGCACGCGTTCGTCGAAAACCATCAGGGGGTGCTGGAATATACTGCACGGCGCGTGTGCATCCGCACGCCGCAAATGAACGTGACGATAAGCGGGCAGGGGCTGGTGCTGGAGCGGTTCGGCAGGGAGGATGTGGTGGTCCGGGGCGACATCCGGCAGCTGCAGTATGAAGTGACCGGCGAAGGGAATGTTGCCCCGTGAGATTGTGGAATTTTTTAACCGGATATGTTATGATACGCGTGGACGGCCTGTCGCTGGAGAAGTTCCTCAACATGGCGGCAGAGGCCGGGGTGCGCGTTTATGACGTGCGTCGGGCGTCGTACACCGTTCTGCACGCGGTGGTGAGCCCGCGGGACCTTAAAAAGCTGCAGAGCGTTGCGCCGGAAAAGTATACCGTAACAGTCAGGAAAAGCGCCGGGCTGGCGGTGGGCATAAAGCGGCTGCTGCGCCGCCGCGCGCCCATAATCGGGCTGGCATTGGTGCTGCTGGCGGCGGTGGCGGCTTCGTTTTTTGTATGGGAAGTGCGCATAACCGGCATCGATACGCGCGAAGCCATTGCGCTTAAAAATGAGCTGAAAGAGTTTGGGATATATCCGGGCGCGTTTAAGGGTAATATTGATTTGCGGAAAACGGAGACGGCGCTGATCATATCGCACGACGAGTTTGCGTGGATCGATATCAAGTTCTCCGGCGTGGCGGCGCTGGTGACGGTGGTGCCCGCTGAACTCCCGCCCGAGATGGTGGACAGTTCCCGGCCGTGCAACATCGTGGCCAAGAAGGACGCGCTGATCGAGAGCGTGACGGCGCTGTCCGGCAAAGCGGTGGTGAAGCCGGGGCAGACGGTGCGCGCGGGCGATGTGGTGATATCCGGGCTCGTCTGGGAGGAAGGCTTTCCGCGCATGATGTTTGCCGCGCGGGGCGAGGTGATCGGCCGTGTGTGGTACCGGGCGGGCGAGACCGCGCCGGTAAGCCGTGAGGTGCGCGTGCCGACAGGGCGCGTACAGACGCAGCGCGTCATATCGGTGGGAGCGGATACTGCACCGGTGGACCCGCCCTGCACGTTCACGGAATACGACACGCAAGAGGTCGGCCAGTATCCGGTGGTGGGGCTGTTTCTGCCCGTCACCATCGCGACGCTGGAGCACAGAGAGGTCGAGATTAAAACGCAGGATGTGCCGCGGGATTTGCTGGAGCTGTATCTGGAGGAGCGGGCTTATTTTAAAGCTCAGGGGTATGTGCCTGATAACGCTAAAATTGTGGGGCACCGCACTGTTTTAAAGGAAGAGGACGGCATGCTGACCGCCACGGTGTATATTGAAACGTATGAGGACATCGGCGCGGTCGTTTATCTGGAGGAGTAGACAAAATTTGGACAATATTGAAATCGCCATCGAAGTGGACAACCTGAAACAGCTTATAGAGCTGTTCGGATCGTTTGACGAAAATGTAAAGACAATCGAAAAGGAAACGGGCGCAAATATATTCTCGCGCAACACGCATGTGGTGATAACCGGGCGGCGGGAAGACGTGGAGCTCGCCAGGGTGGTAGTGGACAAGCTGCTTAACCTGATACGCAAAAAGGAGCGCATAGACTTATCGCGCATCCGATACGCGGTGGAACTTGCCCGGGAAGGCAACGCTGACGCCATCGAGGAGATCATGACGGACGTGATCGCCATCACCAGCAAAGGCCGGCAGATAAAGAGCCGCACGCTGGGCCAGAAGCGCTATGTAAAGGCGATGCGCGAGAACACCGTGACGTTTGTTATCGGACCGGCGGGTACGGGCAAGACGTATTTGGCGATGGCGATGGCCGTGGTGGCGCTGAAGAACAAAGAGGTGGAGCGCATCATACTCACACGGCCGGCGGTGGAAGCGGGCGAGAACCTGGGCTTTCTGCCGGGTGATCTGCAGAACAAGGTGGACCCGTATCTGAGGCCGTTGTATGACGCGCTGTACGAACTGCTGGGCGGCGAAGCTTTCGTAAAGCTGTCGGAGCGCAGCGCAATCGAGGTGGCACCTTTGGCGTATATGCGCGGGCGCACGCTGAGTGACGCGTTTATCGTGCTGGACGAGGCGCAAAACTGCACCGAGGAACAGATGAAGATGTTCCTGACCCGGTTCGGTGAGAACTCGCGCGTGGTGATAACGGGCGACATCACGCAGATAGACCTGCCCAAGGAGAAGAAGAGCGGGCTGAAACAGTGCCTCAGCATTCTGGAGGGCATCGACGATATCAGCATCCAGTACCTGACGCACCGCGACGTGGTGCGTCATGAGCTGGTGCAAAAGATTATCCAGGCGTATGAGCGGTATGAGAAAAGCACAAGGAGGTAACGGATGAGGGACACGGCGGCAAAACGGATGGTGTCGAGGAAAAGGCTGATCGCTGCCGTGCTGGTCGGCGCGGTAACGCTGCTGGTTGTGTTTACGCTTATCGCGGTGTCCATCACTCCTGTAAAATACGATATCGCCGTGGGAGAGGTAGCGCCGGCCACCATCACCGCGAGCCGCGATATCGTCGACGAAATATCTACCGAGGCGGCGCGGGCCGAGGCGCGCGCTGCGGTGGCCGACGTCTACACGCGGGATGGTAAGGTGACGGAGAGCGTCAGCCAGAACATCGCCGGTTATTATAAGAAGGCCAGACAGCAGGCCGAGTCGCTGCACGACGCATACACGGCGCAACTCTCCAACAGCATTTATTCCGGGGAGTTTAATCCGGCTAACGTCAACTGGGACAGCTTCCTCACGTCGTCGATGAAGGCGAACGTGCGTAGGGAATTGGATGACCCCGGCATGCCGGATTCGGCGATCGTCGCGCTGGCCAGAATGACGGACAGCGATATTACCGCCATGGAAGAGGCGGTATTGACGGAAGTCCAAAATGTGCTGTCACGCGGCGTACTGGAGGAAGAACTGGCTGCCGAGCTGAACAGCCTGGAAGGTTTGCTGCGGCAGCGCTTTTCATTCGGTACGCTGTACCTGGCTTACTATCCAGTCGAGAGATATCTGACGGCCAATATAATATACGACGAGGTAGCGACGGAAGCCGCGCGGGAGGCTGCTGCTGAGACAGTGCCCGATGTCATATACAAGCAGAACCAGACAGTGGTGTCGGCGGGCGAAGTGGTTACCGAGGAGCAATACGCCGTGCTGCAGGCGCTGGGCGTCGTGGGCGGCGAAGGCGTGGACTATACGCTGTATGTTGGCATGCTGCTGCTTTTGTTGCTGGTGTTTGCGGCATACGGGTTCTACGTGTATCAGTTCGAAGCCCAGGTGCTTGCCGACACGCGCAAGCTGATGGTGCTGGCGACCATCATCGTGGTGGTTGTCAGCATATCGGTGCCGCTTGCCCGGTTGGACCCGCGCATACTGCCCGTGCTGTTCGGCACGATGCTCGCGTGTATGCTGGTCTCGCAGGAGAGCGCTTTGGCCTTCAACGTGCTGCTGGCTGTTGTTTCGGGCATTATCTGTTCATGGAACACCGGCATACTCAGCGAGACGATGATTAAAACCATGCTGGTTACAATCGTGGGAGGCAGCGTGGCAGTGTTTGCGCTCATAAAGCCGGGGCATCGGGGTGCTCTGATATTCTCCGGACTTTTGAGCGGCCTTGCGGGCGCGGTGGTGATTGCGCTGGTCGGCATGGTGGGCACGGCCAACGTGAAGCTGCCGGCGCTGCTGATTGACAGCGCATTTGCGCTGGGCAGCGGGCTGCTGTCCGGCGTTCTGGCAATCGGTACGCTGCCGATATGGGAAGCGGTGTTCCGCGTGTCCACGCCGAGCAAGCTGCTGGAACTTTCCAACCCAAACCATCCGCTTTTAAAGCGTCTGTCCATAGAGGCGCCGGGCACATACCACCACAGCATACTGACGGCGAACCTGGCCGAGGCCGGTGCGGACGCGGTGGGCGCAAACGCGCTGCTTTGCCGTGTGGGCGCGTACTACCACGACGTGGGCAAGCTGAAAAACCCGCGCTATTTCAAGGAGAACCAGCGCGGCGGGGAAAACCCGCACGACCAGATGAACCCGCGCGAGAGCGCCAAGATTATCACCTCGCACATCGGCTACGGGCTGGAGCTTGCGCAGAAATACAAGCTGCCGCGCGACGTGCAGCGGATCATCGCGCAGCACCATGGCGACGGTGTGGTGCCGTACTTTTATCATAAGGCCACCGAGGCGGGGCTGGAGGTTAACGAGACGGATTTCCATTACCGGGGCACGAGGCCTTCCACCAAGGAAGCGGCTATCGTGATGCTGGCAGACTGCGTGGAAGCGGCGGTGCACAGCATGGACGACCCTACCCGCGAACAGGTGAAGGAGATGATCGACAAGCTGATATTTGCGCGGTTTACGGACGGGCAGTTGGACGACAGCCCGTTCAACAGGCGCGACATGAGCACTCTTGCCAAGGCGTTCCTCAGCGTTTACGAAGGCGTACTGCATGAGCGCGTCAAATACCCGGGTCAGGAGTAGATATGAAGCTGGACATCACATGGCAGGGCATAGAGCCGGACAGGCAGATAACAAAAACGGCGGCAAAGGCTGCGAAAGCCGCTGCGAAATGCGAAGGCAGGAAGGGCGGCGTGTCGCTGCTTTTTACCGATGATGAGGCGATAAAGCAGCTCAACAGCCGTTACCGCGGCGTCGACAGCGCGACGGATGTGCTGTCGTTCCCATCCGAAGAGGAGGACTTTTTGGGCGATATCGCGATTTCGGTGCCGCGCGCACGGCTGCAGGCGGAGCAATATGGACATCTGCTGCCGCGGGAAATTGCGTTTCTCACGGTGCACGCGATGCTGCACCTTTTCGGATACGACCACATCGAACCGGCGGACGAGGAACGCATGCGCGGCCGCCAGCGTGAGATATTAAAAAAAGCGGGGTTCCATGTCCATGGATCGTAAGGAGCTGCTGAAAAGGGCGCAGGAAGCCAAGGAGGGTGCATACGCCCCGTATTCGCGCTTTCGCGTGGGTGCGGCGCTGCTGGGCAAAAGCGGCCGCGTGTATACCGGCGCCAACGTGGAGAACGCGTCGTACAGCGTGACGTGCTGTGCGGAGCGCGTGGCGCTGTTTAAGGCGGTATCGGAGGGCGAGCGGGAGTTTGATGCCATCGCCGTCACGTCCGATTCGGACAGCCTGACATGGCCCTGCGGCGTGTGCCGGCAGGCGCTGGCGGAGTTTGGGCCTGATATGGATGTGCTTGGATCCAACAATTTGCTAAAATATGCAACGGTGAAACTGAAGGCGCTGCTGCCGCACGCATTCACCGGCAAAGAGATGGAGAATGTCAAGTGACGCATAAATCGGGTTTTATTGCGGTGGTGGGCCGGCCCAATGTGGGAAAATCCACGCTGGTCAACCGGATCGTGGGGGAAAAGGTGGCCATCGTGTCCCGCAAGCCCCAGACCACTCGGAACCGCATCACAGGCGTGCTTTCGGGCCGCGATTATCAGATGGTATTTATCGACACGCCCGGCGTGCACGACCCGAAGACGCGGCTCGGCGAATACATGGTGAAAACGGCGTTCGATGCGACGCGCGACGTGGAAGCGGTGCTGTTTATGGTGGACGCAGCGCACGGCGTGACCGACGCTGACTTAAGCCTGCTGGAACGGCTGATTAAAGGAGGGCTGCCGGTGGTGGCTGTTGTCAACAAGACGGACAAGGCGGGCAAGCAGAAGAGCCTGGAAGCGGTGGATGCGCTGCAGGAAAAGGGGCCGGATATCGTGCTGCCGATATCCGCGAAGCTGGGCGACGGGGTGGATGAGCTTGTGCTGTCGCTCAAGCAGTATCTTGTGCCCGGGCCGCGCTATTATCCGGACGACGAATACACCGACCAGCCGGAGCGCGCGATTGCTGCGGAGATGATTCGCGAGAAGGCGCTGCACCTGCTGGAAGACGAGGTGCCGCACGGCATCGGCGTGCTGGTGGAACGCGTACACTACCGCGAGGATAAAAACATTACGGACGTGTCCGCCGTTATCATCTGCGAGAAGGACAGCCATAAGGGCATCGTGATCGGCAAGGGCGGCAGGATGCTGAAGCGCATCGGTTCGGAAGCCCGTAAGGATCTGGAAATGCTGTTCGGCACGCAGGTGTATCTGGAGTTGTTTGTGAAGGTGGAGAAAGACTGGCGGAACAGCCCGCGCATGATGCGCGAGCTGGGTTACAAATAAAGCCATGGGCGAACTGCGGCAGACTTTGGCCGTTGTGATCCGCACGGCGGACTATAAGGACAACGACCGCATGATCACGCTGCTCACAAAGGACTACGGCAAGATGTCGGCGTCGGTTCGCGGCGCGCGCAAGCCCACCTCCAAACTGTTTGCGGCGGCATCGCTGTTCTGCTGCGGCGAGTATATGTTCTACGAAAAGGACGGGCGCTACGGCGTGAAAAGTTGTACGGTGCGCCGGACCTTTTTTAATATGCAGAATGATTATGACGCGTATGCCGCGGCCTGTTTTATCGCGGAGGCGGTGGACAAGGTGGCGCAGGAGGACAACGTATCGCCCGGGGTGTTTGCGCTGACGATAGGGACGCTCTATGCGCTGGATACCGGCGCTGCGCCGGGCACCGCGCTTTGTTATTTCGTGCAGCGGCTGCTTCATATCGAGGGCGTATACCCCAACTTAAAGAGCTGCGTGTTCTGCGGCCGCCGGGATAATCTCGCGCGGTTTTCTGCTGAACACGGCGGCGCGGTGTGCGCGGCCTGCGGCCAAAAGCACGGCGGCAGCAGCGCGCTGGATGCGGAAATATTGGAAGCGCTGGCCCGCATGGCGCTCACGTCGCCGAGGGACATCGCTGCTTTGGATATTGCCCA
>JBMNOT010000061.1:0-10924 GCA_050943225.1 Christensenellales bacterium
CACCGCGAGTATATCCGACCAAACGGCCACGTCGCCGTATCCTCCATCCATCCAGCCTGATATAAGCTCGTCCAAGAGCAGCTCGCCCGCCTCGCGCCGGCTGCCGCCCTCCATCAGCTTATCGCCCGCTATCATCGCGGCATCCTTCATCATATAGCAGATTGGAGCGATTTTTTCCGGTTCCATTTTGCTTCCTTGTCCTATAATATTGGTATCATATAAATATAGCATAACGGATAATGATTTGCATTGAAAAATATTCGCCGACATCGGGTCTACTCATTGACAAGTGGGGCCTGATGTGCTAGATTACTGCTAGTGCTAAAAAATAGGCCTCGAGGCCTTTTTTAATTGTGCAGACACAAGTATTTTGGAGGAAGGCCATGCGTACTAAGATAACCTTGGCTTGCACGGAATGCAAGCAGAGAAATTATGACACAATGAAAAACAAAAAGAACGATCCGGATAGGCTGGAACTGAGCAAGTATTGCCGTTTCTGCAAAAAGCACACCACCCACAAGGAGACAAAGTAAGTCTTTTTGTCTGGGCCGTTTTATAATGATTTGAGGATGTGAGGGCAATGGCAAAAACGAAGTTACTCGGCAACGAGCGTCGAGAAAAGCTGGAGCAGCAAAGGAAAGCTGCAAAAAAGGCCAATAAAAAGAAAAGAAAGAGCCCGGCCCGGTTCTTTAAGGACATCGTTTCAGAGCTGAAAAAGGTCACGTGGCCCACAGGCAAGGACCTGGTCAAATACTCTGGTGCGGTATTGGCGTTCATCCTCGTGGTGGCGGTCATAGTCGGCCTGATGGACCTCGGCCTTGAAGAATTGTTTAAGCTTGTGCTAAATAGATAAGGAGGCGCGCGCCGGATTTTTCCGGCAACCCGAACTTACTATGTCTGAAGAAGAAAAAGTTGACCTCGTCACGGAAAAACCGGAAATAAGTCCGGAAAATAAACCGGAGACAAATCCGGAAAATAAACCGGAAAGAAAGCCGGAAAAGCCTGAGCACCCGAAACCGGGCGTGTTTATCAAACAGGAGAAGACGGATAAGCCCTACTGGTACGTCATCCATACCTATTCCGGGTACGAGAACAAGGTAAAGGCGAATCTGGAGAAAGCCATCCAGAACCGCGGGTTTGAAGACGTCATCCTGGAAGTTAAGATCCCGATGGAGGAGAGCATCGAGGTCAAAAACGGTAAGAAAAAGCACGTCATGAAAAAGCGCTATCCCGGTTACGTCATGGTCAAGATGATACTTGACGACGAAACCTGGTATGTGGTGCGCAACACACGCGGCGTTACCGGTTTTGTTGGACCCGGCTCCAAGCCCATCCCCTTAACAGATAAAGAGGTACGTGCCATGGGCGTGGAAAACGTGCCCATCAAGCTGGATGTGGAAGTGGGCGAGCACGTGATGATCACGTCCGGTCCGCTGGAGAGCTTCGTCGGCGTCATCAAGGAAGTAAACCCGGAGAAGCAGAAAGTCAAAGTCGTCGTCTCGATGTTCGGGCGCGACACACTGGTCGATCTCGATTTCGTCCAGATCAAGCGTATATAAAGAAGGAAGCCCTTCTTTTCTGCAAGTGGGAGGAACCGTTTCCGGCGGCGCACCGGCCGGAAACACCAATTTCCGCTTGTACCACAAATATCTTAAGGAGGTGTAACCATGGCAAAGAAAATTACCGGTTACATTAAGCTGCAGATTCCTGCAGGTAAAGCGACGCCGGCCCCGCCGGTCGGTCCGGCCCTGGGTCAGCACGGCGTCAACATTATGGCCTTCTGCAAGGAGTTCAACGAGAAGAGTGCCAAGCAGGCGGGGTTAGTGATTCCCGTCGTCATCACGGTGTATGCGGACAGGTCGTTCTCATTCATCATGAAGACGCCCCCGGCGCCCATACTCATCAAGAAGGCCCTCAATATTGAGAGCGGCAGCGGCGAGCCCAACAAGAAAAAGGTGGGCAAAATCACAAAGGCGCAGGTGAAAGAGATCGCCGAAATCAAGATGCCCGATCTTAACGCCGCAAGCCTGGAAGCAGCGATGAGCATGATTGCCGGTACAGCCCGCAGCATGGGCGTCGAAGTTGTCGACTAGCGAAGCGACGTGGGAGGCCAAGAATAAGGCCGCACGACCACAAGGAGGAAGTATATGAAAAGAGGCAAGAAGTATCTCGAAAGTATAAAGTCGTATGACAAGTTGGTGCTGTACGATCCGGCGGATGCGCTGCAGATCGCGATCGATACGGCCAAGGCCAATTTTGATGAGACCATTGAGGTGTCCGTCCGTTTGGGCGTTGACCCGCGCCATGCCGACCAGCAGGTCAGAGGCGCGCTGGTTCTCCCCCACGGTACCGGCAAGACGCCGCGCGTGCTGGTGTTTGCCAAGGGCGACAGCGCCAGGGAAGCAGAGGAAGCCGGCGCCGATTACGTGGGCGGCGATGAATACGTTGAAAAGATCAAGAACGAGAACTGGTTCGAGTTCGACGTCTGCGTGGCCACTCCCGACATGATGGGCGTGGTCGGCAAAATCGGCCGCGTGCTGGGTCCTAAAGGCCTGATGCCCAACCCCAAGTCGGGCACCGTCACTAAGGAAGTCGCCAAGGCCATCAAGGATATCAAAGCCGGTAAGGTGGAATACCGCGTCGACAAGACGGCCATCGTGCACGTCATCATCGGCAAGAAGAGCTTTGGCAAGGAGAAGCTGCTCGACAACTTAAACGCGCTGATGGAAGCGCTGATTAAGGCCAAGCCGGCGGCTGCGAAGGGCACGTACTTAAAGAGCGTTGTCGTGTCCTCCACCATGGGCCCGGGCGTCAAGATCAACCCGGCTAGGTTTATGGGCTAGGTTTATGTAATTATCAAAAAACGGTTGACAAAATCATACCGTTGCTGATAATATTGACCGGTAACTGAATACTAAAAGCCCTGCCGAAGACAACAGGTGCGCGCACATAGGCGCTTAAAGCTACGCCTGTCGAGGAGAGCTCAAACAAAAAGGAGAAAAACCCTTTTTTGTGCAGCTTTCCTGCGCGAAAAAGGGTTTTTGGTTTTCAGAGACGGATTTCGGTACCGACAAGGGAGGTGAAACATTTGGGAGAGAAAGCCATAGAGGCTAAAAAGCAGATTGTACAGGAGCTTAAGGAAAAGATCTCCAAGGCTCAGGGCATCATCTTCTACGACTACAGAGGCCTTAACGTACAGGAAGTGACGGAATTGCGCAATCAGTTCCGCGCAGCCGGCGTCGAGTACCATGTCGTTAAGAATTCCATGCTCAAGCGCGCTGTGGACGAGCTGGAGATCAAGGGTCTGGATGAGTACCTGGCTGGCCCCACCGCCGTGGCCTTCGGTTACAGCGATCCCGTTGCGCCCGCCAAGGTGCTGACGGAATACGTCAAGAAGATCAAGAAAACGGAGATTAAATCCGGCCTGCTGAACGGTAAGGTGATCGACCTCGCGGGCATTCAGAGCCTGGCCAACCTGCCGTCCAGAGAACAGCTATTGGCACAGCTGGCGGGTACGCTCAATGCCCCGATTGCTGGTCTCGCCAGAACATTGTCCGGCATCATCTGCAAGCTGGCATATGCGCTTAACGCAGTTAAGGAACAGAAAGAGGCTTGAAAGAGGCTTGAATTTAAGCCGCAAACAACCTAAATAAAAAACGATTTTTGGAGGATAGAAAAATGACTCATCAGGAAATTTTGGAAGCTATTGAGAAAATGACAGTACTTGAGCTCGCCGAGCTCATCAAAGCGATCGAAGAGAAGTTTGGCGTGAGCGCCGCTGCTCCCGTGGCTGTGGCCGCTGCTGCCGGCCCCGCTGCCGCTCCTGGCGCTGCCGCTGCCGCTGAAGAAGAGAAGACCGAGTTCGACGTTGTCCTGAAGGAAGTCGGCGCCGAGAAGATCAAGGTCATCAAGGTCGTCCGCGAGCTGACCGGCCTGGGTCTGAAAGAAGCCAAGGACGTTGTCGACGGCGCTCCCAGCACGCTGAAGGAAGGCGTTGCGAAGGAAGAGGCCGAGAACATGGTCGCCAAGCTGAAAGAAGTGGGCGCAACGGCGGAGCTCAAATAATCTCATTCCTGCAAACATCAAAAGCCGGCGGAATTTTCCCGCCGGCTTTTGATGTAAAAACTTTTGGTTTTCCGACAGCTTACCAATTTTATGCGGTTCCTCATAAACTCGAAACTGCATGAAATCACTTGGGGCTCCGAAAAGACGCAGGCTTTTTGGGGTGAATAAGGTGTGGGCTGCGCGGGCAAAGCCCGTCTTGCCCACGAAATTGCATTATGGGTTTTCCTTTTAGTCTGAGTCGGTGAGCTTGTTCACTGATTTTTTTCTTCAGCATTTTCGGGTATAGCAACTCGATATCCGCAGGGTTTTCATTCACTGGTCTCCCCTCCCCCGTGTGTGCTATAATAACTCCATCATAATCTGCGGAGGCCGTTATGCGAGTTGCCTGTCATGCCCCAACGCCGTTCGGCGTTCTGACCGCCATATATGAAGACGGCGTAATTCGCCGCGTGCTGTTCCCGGATGAGTCCATGGAAGCAGGCGTCGTCACCAACGATTCCCTCCCCTTCGCTGTTCAGATAGCGGAATACCTGGAGGGGAAGCGGCGCAGCTTCGACCTGCCGATACTGGTGCCTGGCACGCCGTTCCGGCAGGCGGTATACCGCGCAACCATGGCGATTCCCTACGGCTGCGTGGCCACCTACGGCGATGTGGCCTGGGCAGCGGGCTATCCGCTTGCAATGCGCGCCGTGGGTACCTCGATGAAATGCAATCCGCTCCCCATACTCATCCCCTGCCACCGCGTGGTCCACAGGGACAGGCGCCGGGCGGCATACGGCGGCGGGCTGCATATCAAGCAGTTCCTACTGGATCTGGAATCACGTTTCGCTGACAAGTAAGCTGCAAATAATTCTATAAACCTAACCGTCCCTTGGAATTTTGGGCTTGCCTTTGAGCCAATCCGACTCGGGGGCGTTTTTTATTTTTCTCAGATTGTCCAGATGCTGCTCTCTTCCGCCGCCGCAATCTGCACTCAATGTTTTTGCATTTTTAACGATATAAACGTTATACCACCCATGCCATTTTAGCACTGGGGTAAAAAACTGGAATGATGCTGACAAGCGAAGAGCAAGCCTGTCCATGAGACAGGCGCAAGGGCGTTTAAGCTCTTGTTTGAAACGTCGGGACAGTAAAAGAGAGGCAAGAAACTATGACGTGCAGCGTATTGGATCAACTGCTCAAGATATCCAAACAGCATAACGCGACCGATTTACATATCTGCGCGGGCTCACGTCCCCTCATGCGCGCCAACGCAAAGCTGGAGGTCATTCCCGGCACATCCGTGCTGACGGCAGAGGAAGTGGCGGGCATCGTCGGTGCCTGCCTGGACCCGATGCATATGGACCGCCTCGCGCGCAACAAGGTCGTCGACTTCTCCTATTCCCGCAGCGGCTTCGGCCGTTTCCGCTGCAATATCTACAAGCAGCGCGGCACCTACGCCATCGCGGTGCGCATGCTGCCGCTCAATATCCCGCCGTTCAGCTCGCTGGGCCTGCCCGACGAGGTTCTGCAGTTTACCAAAAAGACCAACGGCCTGGTGCTGATGACGGGCGCCACGGGCAGCGGCAAGTCCACCACGCTCGCGAGCCTTTTGGACATCATCAACCAGAAATACCATTACCACATACTGACCATCGAAGACCCGGTGGAATACCTGCACAGCCACGGCAAGAGTTTGGTAACCCAGCGCGAGATCGGCGAGGATGCGGTGTCGTTCGCCTCCGCGCTGCGTTCCGCGCTGCGGCAGGACCCGGATGTGATCATGGTGGGCGAAATGCGCGACCAGGAGACCATCTCCATCGCGCTGTCAGCGGCGGAGACGGGGCACCTGGTGTTCTCCACGTTGCACACTGTGGGCGCTGTCAAGGCGATTGACCGCGTGCTGGATTCCTTCCCCACGGACCAGCAAAACCAGATCCGCAGCCAGCTGGCCACGGTGCTTCAGGGCATCGTGTCGCAGGTGCTGCTGCCGCGCAAGGACGGCAACGGACTGGTGGCAGCCTGCGAGGTGATGACGGCCACCCCCGCGGTGCGCAATCTCATCCGCGAGGGCAAGCAATACCAGATCAGCAACATTATCCAGACTGGCAGGGACCAGGGCATGTGCTCGCTGGAACGCAGCCTGGCCAAACTGGCCGCGCAGGGCATCGTGGATGAGAAAATAGCAAGGATCAAGGCGCTGGATGTCAAGCTGTTTGAGCAATATCTGGCGCTGAGCAAACGATAAAGGAGATATCATGGGCAGGATCAGAGAATTGTCCAGCGCGGAGCTGTCGTCGCTGTCGCGCCAGCTTGCGCTGGTGGTCGATTCAGAACTCTCGCTGCAGGAGGGGCTGGATCTGCTGCGCCAGCAAAGCAAGTCGCGGGCGGCGCAGGAGCTATTGCTGCGCGCGCGCAATCGCATCAACGAAGGGCAGACGCTGTCTGAAGCTTTTGCGGAAGAGAAGGAACTGCTGCCTGAGTTCTATATTGAGATGATTAAAATGGGCGAACAGAGCGGCAACCTGGTCCGGGTGCTGACGCGCGTCGCCGATTCATACGACAAGGGAGCGAAGATATCGTCCAAGGTGATGTCGGCGGTTACCTATCCGGTGATACTCGCCGTGCTGATGCTGTGCGTCATCATACTGCTGCTGACCGAGGTGCTGCCGATGTTCGACGAAGTGCTCTCGTCGCTGGGCGGCGAGATGCCGGGCATCACGCGGGCGCTGATGGACATCGGCGCGTTCGTCAGCTCGTATTTCTATGTACTGCTGCTCGTCGTCGCTGCCGTCATTATCGCAGTGGTTATTATGCGGCAGGGCAAAAGCGGACGCGAACATCTGGACGCGATGAAGCTGCGCATGCCCATCCGCGGCCGCATCACACGCAACATCTGTGCCGTGCGCTTCGCGCGCAACCTTGCCATGCTGCTGCGCAGCGGCATCAGCGTTGCCGCCAGCGTGCGCATGACCCGCTCCATCGTGATGAACACGCGCATCGCGTCGCTGATAGAAGAAGCGGCGGACCGCGTGGAAAGCGGCGAAACGCTGCGCTCGGCGCTGCTGTCGCTGGGGCTGTTCCCAGATCTCCTGGTGCGCCTTTTAACCGTCGCAGAGAGCACCGGCCATATGGACGATATGCTGGACCGCGCAGCGGACGTGATGGAAGAAGAGCTGGATGAGCGCCTTGCGAGGCTGACCACAGTGCTGGAGCCGGCGCTGATCATCATCCTGTCCATCATCATCGGGATTGTGCTGGTATCGGTGATACTGCCGGTGGCCCGCATTATGAACACGGTGGGATAACCGCTATGAGAAAGCCGACCCTCGCCGTTATCGCCATGCTGGTAAGCCTCGCCGTCATCACCGTTGTGATGATACTGGCGTTCGCCGCCATCCGCGGCTATGGCAGCCGTTATGACGAAACCCGGCTCAAAGAGGTGCACGATACCGTTCTAAGCGCCGTCTCGCAATGCTACGCGCTGGAAGGCGCTTACCCGCCGGACCTTGAGTACCTGGAGGAAAAATACGGCCTGATTCTGGACAGAAGCCGCTACATATACCACTACGAGATATTCGCATCCAACATTTTTCCGGATGTGAAGGTGCTGCCGCTTGGAAGGACGGAGGGCTGACATGTATCCGAGAAGCAAGGTTTTGGCCGTGGAATCCATCTCCGTGATGCTGGTGCTGGTGCTGTTCGCATTTGTGACCGTTACGCTAATCAGCTCCGGTTCCAGCGCGTACTCGCATATTCTGGGCAGCAAAAAGGCAGTGGAAAGCGCGCGTGTGGCCTATTCGTTCATCAACATGAAGGTCAAGCAGAACGATGCTGAGGGCCGCATCGACGTCGTAGACACGGCGTTCGGCAGCGCGCTGAAAATCGACGTGGAAGACGGGCTGTACAGCACGTATATCTTCTATTCCGAAGGCGCGCTGTACGAATGCCTGACGATTACGGGCGGTGAACCGTCGGTGGAAGCCGGCAACCTGATCACGAAGCTCAGCGGCTTTGAGGTAAGCCGTAGCGGCAGGCTGCTTACCATCCGCTGCACATGCGGCAGCGGCGATACGGCAGAATTTATGGAAGGCGTGGTGAGCCTGAGGACATGAACAAAAAAGGATTCACGTTGATCGAGGTACTATTCTCCATCGCCGCGCTGGGTATCATCTGCGCCGTGCTGTTAAAGCTTTTTCTGCTGGCCGGCAACACCAACAACCGCGCCGCCAATATCCAGAACGCTCAGGTGGCCGTCGCCTCCACGGCAGAGATACTGGCCGGCGCGGAAACGCTGGAAGACGGCCTTACTGCGCTGAGCCTTATACCCCCGGCCAGCGGCCCCGCAGGGCAATACCGGCTGTTACACAGCGGCTTTACGGTGGTGGTCACCATCAGCGAGGAGCCGGGCGAATACCCGGGCACGCTGTACAGTCTGTCCATAGACGCCGAGCAGGACGGCAAAAAGCTGGCGGGTATCGAGACAGCCAAATACGACGGGGGCAGGACGTATGGTTAAACGCGTACTAACCAGTCAAAAAGGCGCCTCCTCGGTGCTGGTGATACTGCTTCTGCTGGCGCTGGTGGTGTTCGGCGTGGCGGCGCTCACCACCGCGCTGTCCGGCCTGCGCCTTGGCCAGAAGGTGTCCGACTGGAACGAGTCCTACTACCGCTTGGAAGGCCAGGCGGCGCGCTGCTGGGCTGAGATTGACGCGGCGGTCAGCCGGGCTGCGGAAACCGGCGGGCCGTTTGAACAGGCGCTGAAGAACGAGCTGAAGCAGCTCAGTTTCGAGACAACACTGAAGGGCAATGCCATCACTTACGAGGTACGCAGCGATGGCGCTCGCCTGCACGTGACTTTAGCACTGGACATGAAGCAAAGCCCGCGGCTGCGCCCAACGGAGTGGTATCAGATACAGTCCTAAAGTTGGGCGCCCGATGGAACGGGCAAAGAAACCGACGGAACGGAATATGAAGCGTAATGTTTTAATAGCCCTGCTAGCGGCGCTTGCACTGCTTGTCTGCACGAGCTGCGCGCCGGCGCAGGGTGAAAACAAAAATGACCATACCAATACCGGCGTCGCGCTGGCGGTAGCCGCGAAGACGGAAGAGCACAGCAAGCTGGATATCGACGCACTGTTCGCCGCGCGAGTTAATCGCCCGGCGCTGCCCCCCGACACGAAACCGGGCGACATCATCTGCACAGACTATACAGATATTGGCCTGTTGCGCATATGCTACCAGTCGGTTTCCGACGCGCGGCTCAAGCTGCAGGTATTAAAGGACGGCAATTCCATCGCCTACAACTTAAAAGGCGACGGCAGCATAGAGGATTTTTCGCTGCAGTACGGCAGCGGCGAATACACCGCGCGCGTCATGCAGAACATCAAAAACGACGAGTACTTTGTCGTCACCGCCAAAACGTTTACCGTGAACCTCAAGGACGAAAACGCCGTATATCTCAACTCCATTCAGAACGTGGGCTGGGACTACAGCAAAAAGCCCATCCAGGACGTGCCCTACCTTGTCTCGGATGCCCTCATTGGCCTGGAAGACGCGCAGCTTCTCTCCGGCTGTGCCGACGAGCTGTATGACTTTGTCATCACGCATATCGCCTACGACAGCGCCAAGGTATATAGCCTGATGTACGATTACCTGCCCGACATCGAAAAGACGTATCTGGAGCGGACAGGCATCTGCTACGATTACGCCTCGCTGTTCGCGGCGATGCTGCGCAGCATCGGCGTACCGGCCAAACTGGTGAAGGGCTATTCCAAAGAGAATCCCGACGTGTACCACGCCTGGAACGAGGTGCTGATAAACGGCGAATGGATCGTCGTGGACACCACGCTGGACGCTTCACAGCCCGAAAAAGACGCGCAGATGTCCAAAAAACCGGCAGATTACATGAAGGTATATGAATACTAACCGGTATATGATAAGCTCATCTATCCCCTTGGAATTCGGCTGTCGAAACTTTGTGTTTCCAGCCGAATTTTCTTGTTGACGCCCTTGTCCTTCTGTGCTTTAATATACATGTTTGTTTACAAAGAGTAAACTTTAAGTTTAGTATAGTGTATTTGCTGAAAAGGGGCAGTGCGCTTTGAAGATTGGACACAAAGTGAAAGAATTAAGGGTACGCCTGGGGCTCACGCAGGAGGATCTGGCCGACCGAGCGGAGCTGTCCAAGGGTTTCATATCTCAGGTGGAGCGCGATTTGACGTCGCCCTCCATCGCCACGCTCAAGGAGATACTCGAGTGCCTGGGCACCAGCCTGAAGGACTTCTTCGCCGACACACCCGAGATGAAAACGGTCTACAAGAAGCAGGACATGTTCACCAAGACAGACGCCGAACAGAAGACCGAAATTGTCTGGCTGCTGCCGGGCGCCCAGGGCTGCTCGATGGAACCCATACTGCTGACCATACAGCCGGGCGGCAGCACTTGGCCGGACGACCCGCACGAGGGCGACGAGTTCGGCTACGTGCTCTCCGGCACGGTGACGCTGCATCTGGGCGAAAAAAAGATGCGCGTCCGCCGCGGCGAAAGCTTCTTCTATTCGCCCAAGCATACGCACCACCTGGAAAACACGGGCAAAGTGCCCGCCAGGGTGCTGTGGATATCTTCCCCGCCCTCATTCTGACCACCGGAGCGCAACATGGAAAAGATCGATCACACCCAAAAGAACAATGCTTCTCAGAGGTCCCAGAACAAGATTCTCGAGCTCAAAAATATCAGCAAGAGCTTCGATAAGGGCGAAGTGCTGCGCAATATCAACCTGTATGTGCGGCAGGGCGAGTTTTTAACGCTGCTCGGCCCGTCCGGCTGCGGCAAAACCACGCTGCTGCGCATCATCGGCGGCTTTGAAACGCCCACATCC
>JBMNOT010000062.1:0-10740 GCA_050943225.1 Christensenellales bacterium
CATGCCCGCAGCCGCATCCGCTTCACCGGAGCCCGCGGTCCAGCCGGCTGCCGCTCAGCCCGCTCCCTCAGAAGAAGCCCAGCCGGAAGAAGCTGCACCGGAAGACACCGCCCCGGAAGATGCGCCCGCCTTCCAGTTTCCCCGCGACAGCTTTGCCGATGCGCTGAAACTCAACGAGGACATCGTGGGCCGCATCAGCATGGACGCAGCGAATATCCACTATCTGGTCGTGCAGGGCGACGACAATGAGTATTACCTGCGCAGGGGCTACGACCGCAAAAAGACCCGCAGCGGCGCAATATTCCTCGATTACCGCTGTGCCATCGGCCCCGAACCGCTGAAAGGCCATCTCATACTCTACGGGCACAACATGAAAAAAGGCACCATGTTTCACAACCTGATGAAATATAAGGACGAACAGTTCTTCCGCGAGAACCGGATTTTCCGTTTCGACACGCTGTACGCGGACCACGAATGGGAAATATTCTCCGCCTACGTGACGGACACCAGTTTCTATTATATCGACACGGCGTTCAAGGACGACGCGAAGTGGCTATCTTTTCTGCAGACGATCCAGAGCAAAAGCCTCTTCCCCACCGACACCGTGCTGACGGCAGACGACGTGGTGCTGACGCTGTCCACCTGCACCTACGAATTCGACGACGCACGGTTTGCGGTGCACGCCCGGCTGATAATGTAGCTCCCTCCTGAGCCGGCAAAAGAACCCAACATCTCAGCAAAGCGCTCGCTGCATAACGCCGTATAAAAGGATTGAATATCATCACAATAACGGTTAGAATAACGATAAAACACAGAACTTGGTGACATATGACAGAACTGATAGACACAGTGAAACCGTTATCTCATTTTTTAATGAAGCTCAAAAAAGTGGACATGCAGGATATCGCTGAGATGTTTGACGTTACCTTGCCCGATTACTGGTCCAAGGAGCGCATGGTGCGCCGGCTGGAAGAGCTCTATACGCTTAACTCCCGGGCGTTTATCGCCATGTTCAGCTATCCGGTTATCTCTTTTGTAACGGAGCTTTTCGAAAAGGAGCCGCTCGGCGTATTTGAATCTGCGGGCAACACGGGCCCGCATTTCGGCGACATGGAGCAGATCTACGACCAGCTGGAATACATGGGGCTTATCGACTATGAAGAAGGCCAGGCCACTGTCTCCCGGTTCCTCTACGACACGATATTGAATGTTCGCCCGGACCCGCAGCAGCTGGAAGAGTGGCAGGAGATGGAGCTGTGCGCGCTGGGCATTCTGGACATATACGGCCTGATGGAGGAATCGCACTTTTTGGACGTGTTTTGCCGATGCTATCCCAAGCTGAATCACGACCAGGCTTACGACTTTTTAAGCCACCGCATCGAGGTCAGGATACTGTCGTACGTTATGGACATGGGCAACGGCTATTGGTGGTTCTCCGACCTGGTGGAAGATCCGGAGGAATGGTACGCTGTGATGCAGCAGCGCGCCGACATCCCCTACCACCCCTATTCCCGGGAGGATTTTATCGATTTCGCGATGTTCGCTTTCCGCGAGCCCCCGCGTCACTACAACGAGCTCTTCGGGCTTCTGGTCAGCTACGGCATGGACGAAATGGAGGCGGAAGAGGTGCTGGCGGCGGATATCATAGCCCACCGCAGCCAGCTCGACATGCGAATTGAAATCCCCAAGTTTATCCGCGACATCGTCAGCCGGCAAAGCATACAGGAAGCCCGAAAGGTATTCGACCTTTACACCGGGTTTGCCAACAGCATACCGACATGGTACAACAAGGGCAGCGCTCCCGCAAAGCTGCATGCGCCCGATTCCTCCAAACCAGCAGATAGCGAGCCGCGAAAAAACAATGTCATACCGTTTCCAACGGTGCGCAAGAAAAAAGTCAGCCGCAACGATCTCTGTCCCTGCGGGAGCGGCAAAAAATATAAGGACTGCTGCGGCAAAAGCAATCAGGACGAATAGTTTGCCCTTTCGCGCCGACCGCGGTAAGCGGGCAATTTCTCCGATTTTCTCCATGTGTTCCGGAACCGCATACTGCCTGCCCGGGCTCGTGTGCTGCCTTGCCTCTTTCGCATAACCAAGTATACTGATAAGGGCGGCAGGGTTTCCATGCGCTGCCCGTTCGATACTGCGCCTCATGAAGGCGTTTTTTTGGAGAGCTCCGCCGCCAGCTTGGCGATGGCCTTGCTCTCGATGCGCGATACGTAGGATCTGGAAATACCTGTCTTCTTGGCGATCTCACGCTGTGTTTGCGGCCTCATGCCGCCTAAACCGTACCGCATCTCAATCACTGCCCTTTCACGCCGCGTCAGGCATTTGTCCAAAAGCTTATACAGCGCGCGCGTCTGGATCCTGAGTTCCGCCTGCTCGGCGACCAGGTCTTCCCGCGTGCCCAGAATATCGATCAGCGATATCTCGTTTCCTTCCTTATCCACACCGATCGGGTCGCTCAGCGATACCTCGCTTCTTTGTTTCTTGCTGGAGCGCAGCGCCATCAGCACCTCATTCTCGATGCATTTGGCGGCATAGGTCGCCAGCTGCGTTCCTTTTCTGGGCAGAAATGAATTGACGGCCTTGATGAGGCCGATGGTACCAATGGAGATGAGATCGTCGGCAGAAAGGGCGGTATTCTGGTATTTCTTGACGATATGCGCCACCAGGCGCAGGTTGTGCTCCACCAGCTTGTGTCGCGCTGCTTCATCGCCTCGGGCCGAGCGCTTGAGGCACTCCGCCTCCTCTTCCTTGGTGAGCGGCTTGGGGAAGGTTTTTCCCGAAAGATATCCGGCGAATAAAAGCAGCTCTTTAACGAGACTAATGATTTCCAACATAAAAACGCCCTCCGCATTCATGCCTGTTTTTAAGCATATGCAGAGGGCGGCATTGATTTGCTTATCCGACTCCGGGTTTAGTTCGCAGGGTGATAAGCACTGCAGTTTTCACGAACTGTTGGCCTCTTTGCGTTTCATATACAGCGCTTTCTTTTTTGTTATATAGTTCCATATCATCACGAGCACGGCGGTGACAATCTTGGCTATCAAATAGGAAATGTGCATGAAGTCCACAAATATCCACATGAAGAGCTCAGTCAGCCCGAGGCCGACAAGGCTGGTCATAAAAAAGGCCGCCATCACCACTTTGTTTGTTTTCTCTACGCCCTTAAAAGCCCAAACCACGCAAAGAATATAATTGACGACCACCGACACGGTAAAGCTCACCGCTGCGGCGAGAAGGTAATGAACGCCCAGGAGTTCCTTCAGCGCCACCATCAGGCCATAATCAATAATAAAGCAGAGCCCGCCTACCAGGGAGAATCTGATGATCTCAGCAATTAGCGATTTAATTTTATCCCAAAAAGCTTTCACCGCAATATTTTACCAGCTCTCTTGTGTTTTGTAAATCCCGGATGATGGATAAGTCTTCAGCCCTAAACCTGCCCGACCAGCCTGTCCGCTTCGGCTTTGAGGCAGATATCTTCGCGCCGCTGTCCGCAGCGCAAGCCCCCTTCACGCCCATGTATATCTTGAGTTTGGGCTCCGTACCCGAAGGCCGCACAGCAAACCATGCCTCGCCTTCCAGATCGTACAGCAGCACGTTGGACCTGGGCAGATCGATAGGCTGAACTCCCGACGCCGATACGCGCTGTGAACGCAGGTAATCGCTGACCGCCGTCACTTTCAGGCCGCCCAGCGTTTCGGGCGCGCGGGAGCGCAGGCTGTCCATCAGCGCCGCAATCTTCTCGATACCGTCCTTGCCCGGCAGGGTGTAGCTATTGAGCGCCTCCTCAAAGTAGCCGTAACGCTCGAACAGCTTTTGCAGCGCGTCCAGCAGCGTATATCCTTCGGCATTGCTGTAAGCTGCCGCCTCGCACGTAAGCAGCGCGGCAATCACCGCATCCTTGTCGCGCACAAACGTGCCGGAGAGGTAACCGTAGCTCTCCTCAAAGCCGAATATGAAATCGCCCTGTCCGGCCGTCTCCATCCTGCCGATCAGCTCGCCGATGTACTTGAACCCGGTCGGCACGTCGAAAATCCGGACGCCGTAGTCCTTCGCCATAACGTCCGCCATAGGCGTGGTGACGATGGTTTTCACCACATAGTCCTCGGGCTTAAGCTCGCCTTTCGCCTTTCTGGAGCGCAAACAGATGTCCAGCAGCAGGCAGCCCAGCTGATTGCCATTCATAAAGCCGTATTCGTCCCGGCTGTCCCGCACCGCAATCCCCAAGCGGTCGCTGTCCGGATCGGTGGCGATCACGATGTCCGCCTCCTGCTTCTTCGCGAGCTCGATCGCCATGGCCAGCGCATCGTGGTCTTCCGGATTAGGGCTCCTGACGGTGGAAAACTCGGTATCCGGCATTTTTTGCGCCTCCACCACTGTCACCTGCTCAAAGCCCGCCTCGGCCAGCACGCGCGTGACCGGCACATGCCCCGTGCCGTGCAGCGGCGAATATACCACTTTAAGCGACCGGCGCGCTTCCGGCGCTACGTCTCCCGACAGCATAAGCACGCTGGCCACATACGCGTCCAGCACGTCGTCCCCAATCCAGCGGATGCGCCCCTCGGCCAGCGCCCGGTCGAAATCCATCGTCCTGACGCTGTCGATGGGTTCCACCTGCTGAATGCAGCCGGAAATGGCTTTCGCCAGCGCGTCGGTGATCTGCCCGCCGTCCCGGCCGTACACCTTGTAGCCGTTGTATTCTTTCGGGTTATGGCTGGCGGTAATCACGGTGCCCGCCGCACACTTTAAATGCCGCACTGTAAACGACAGCACCGGCGTCGGCGTCAGTGTTCGGAACAGGTGGGCCGTGATGCCGTTGGCGGCAAAAACGCAGGCCGCCTCGCGCGCGAACTGCTCCGACATGCGCCGGCTGTCAAATACGATGGCGATGCCGCTTGTGTCCTTAAGGAGCCCGTTTTTGTTCACATAGTCCGCAACGCCCTGTGACGCCTTGCGCACCGTGTAAATGTTCATCCGGTTGGTACCCGCGCCCACGACGCCGCGCAGCCCGCCGGTGCCGAATTCCAGATTCCTGTAAAACCTGTCCTCTATTTCCCGGGCATCGCTAATCTGCCGAAGCTCATTCCGCGTCTCTTCACTGAAATATGCGCTTTCCAACCAGTATTTATACTGTTTTCGATAATCCATCGTCCTTCGCCTCTGTTGTCATTCAATATTTTTCAAGTTTAAGTCAATATCTGTGCCGGACAGTCAGCACCTTTTGAAATCGTCCTCGAACCGGACGATATCGTCCTCGTCAAAGTAGTTGCAGATCTGGACCTCAATGACTTCCAGCAGCATCTTGCCGGGGTTCTCCAGCCGGTGCTTGGCCCCAATGGGGATATACATGTTCTGCCCGCTGGTAATCAGATGGTCCACGTCGTTAAGCACCACATTGGCTGTGTCGTGCACAACGATCCAGTGCTCGTGGCGGTGGTAATGCATCTGATAGCTCAGCCGCTTGCCCGGCTGAACGGTCAGCCGCTTTATCTTATAGAACATGCCCTCTTCCAGCACGGTAAACGAGCCCCAGGGTCGGTAGCAGGTTACGTGATAGTCCGCCCACGGGTCGTCCGCCGCCTTGAGCTTGTCCACGATGTCCCTCACGCGCGGCGCCTCTTCCTTATTGCAGATCAGCAGCGCGTCCTTCTGGTCCACGATAACCAGATCCCTCACGCCCACGATGCCAACAGCTTTATCGGCATCCGTATATACCACATTGTCCTGGGCGTTAATCAGTATCTCGTGGCCAAAAGTGATGTTGCCGTTCTCGTCCTTTTTGGAATTGTAGTTGTCATAAAACGCCGCGAAGCCGCCCATGTCGTTCCAGTCGATGTCACAGGGCAATACCGCTACCCGGTCGGATTTCTCCATGATGCCGTAGTCGATGGACAGCGGCCCGATGCGCGCAAAGCACTCCTCTATGCTGGGCGCTTCTTCAAACGCGCGCACGATATGCGGCGTGTATTTTTCCATCTCCTGAACGAATAACTGCGTATTGAACAAAAACATGCCGCTGTTCCAGAGGTAACCGGCCTCCACGTATTTCTTCGCCGTCTCATGATCCGGCTTTTCGCGGAAACTCTTCGCCTTGAACCCGTAGCTTAAAGGCTCGCCCGGCTGGATATAACCGTAGCCGGTCTCCGGCCCGGTAGGCGTAATGCCGAACGTGACGATATATTCGTCCGCCAGCGCCTGATGCAGCTTAATGAATGCCACAAATTCGTCCGATCGGCCGATGATATGGTCCGACGGGAACACCACAACCCTGTCGTCCCCGTATTTGCGTATCTCGCGCACCGCATAGTATATCGCGGGCAGCGTATTGCGCGCCTGAGGTTCCAGCAGGATATTGTCCTCTATCAGCATAACGCCCAGCTCCGCAATCTGCCCGGCGATCAGAAACTGGTAATCCTTGTTGGTGACGATGTAGATGTCATGCGGTTTTCCCAGTTTAAGCGCACGCTGATACGTCAGCTGGAACATCGAGTATTCCATGCCTTTCAGTCTCAAAAACTGCTTCGGAAAATACGTGCGGCTGAGCGGCCATAGCCGCGAGCCCGCGCCTCCAGCTAAGATGATCGTCTTCATGATGATACCTCCTTTTCCGCTGCAATGTGCACGCGTCAATAGTCCAATATCTTCTGAAGCGTATCCTCCAGCCGCCGCTCGGGCTGATACCCGACGTACTCGCGAGTTTTGGTGCAGTCCCCGTATACGAGCGGCACGTCAAGCTGCCGCAACTCTGCCGGGTCCTCAAATACCTCAATATGAAATTTTCAAAAGTCAGCAACAATTAAGGGTATCGGCTATAATGCGCGGTTTACCCAGGCCGATGCTGTAACCTTGCTGAAAGCGGCTTTCTCTATCAGCAAGGCACAGCCGCATACAATATCCCTTATGCTGCTGAAATACCGCTGGGCTCTGAGGTTTTCCACCTCCAGCCTATCCAGCCTGCCCTGTTCTATGCGCGCAATGCGGCTGGCGAAATCCAGGATGGCATACTCCTAAATCCTGACCAGATCCGATATGGTTGAACGCGCGCGCCATCACAATATGTAGTTTGTAATGTAGACTTAATACCGCGCCGCCTGCTCCTGAATGGTTTTGCTCAGCACATATGAGCTGACAGGATTGAGCGGCGTATTTTCCTGAGCGGGCACATGGAACCTGTGCGCATCAGCGACGGCAGGTTTGCCATTCCCGCATAGATAAGCCCCACCTTGCCCCGAAAAGAAACCGCATTATGAAAACCCAGTGGCTTATCCGCCGTCTGCACCGTAAACAGCATAACCTTTTCCGGCAGCAGTTCCGCCAATACGAGCGCCCTGTTATTCCCGTAATCAAAGCCCTCTTCACGACCCCACCGGTTTTCTTATTCCGCATGCCGGTTTCCAATTTATTAAGTATAATTAAAATATTTATTTTTGCAAGCCATCTGGCCCTCAACCTCCGCGCTGGCTATATGTATGGCGCAGGTCATTAAGCATGCCCTGCGGCCTTCTCCAATGCCAATAATCAAGCAGGCAGCAAAGAGCAAAAGCCATAGCACCGCCTTTTTCGGAAAGCGCCTGATGTTTCAGCTCCGTCAGGGGACAAGCTTTTTTACCACCGTTTTCAGTGTGCTTGACGACGTATGGAAACCGGACAAGATTGAGCAGATGATGGGCTGTATTTTTTGCGCATCCTATGGTGCAGACGCTTTGCGCGTACTGGAAGAGACGGCAAGAACAAAAATTGCCGGTCCGCGTGAGCGGCGGCATTATCCATTGGCATAGTTATATAACCACAGGGCAATTTTGCCTGTCGCATACTTTTTTAAAACTGTTGCTCTCCAGCCTCCTGCTGTTTGCACACGCCGGGTGTAATAAATTTCCCTAAAGGATTGCCATCATCAGCGAGAATATTTAGAGCCATCGCCGACGATGATTTCTAGGATGCCAGCCGCTTTACCCCAGCAGCAGCCCGAGCCTCCTTCTTAAGAGCAGCGCCCATCTCAGCACAGGCGAGATGCCGTATTTACTGCAGTAAAACGTTATATCCTTTTTAAATATCCGATACCTTTGCAATGCCGCCGCGCGGCTCTGCCTAGCACTTCCCGAAAACGCCTGCTTCAGCACGACGTCCTCCAGTATATGAATGCGCGCCCGCTCATGTCCGGTGATGTCGTGCAGAAAAGCGTGGTCCACGTAGTCTAAAAACTGCCCTTCGTCGTAGCGGTAGCCCGCAAACACCCGGCGGCGCACCGCCAGCCCCGAGTTAATAGCCGACACGCCGCGCTCGGGCAGCTCGTCCAAACTCTTAATCCGCCGGCACGACACGCCGCGAATAATACACGGAGACATTATACCCTTTTGGTCTGTCACCACCGGCGCAAACACGTCAATTTCTGGATGCGCCTCGGCAGCCTTTTTCAATGCCTCAAAATAGCGGCTGTCCACCTCGGTGTCGTCGTCGAACAGGCACAGCAGCCCGTCGTCCTTCTCCAGCGTATCGATCACACGGTTGTACGCCCGGCTCAGCCCTGCGTTGCCGCCCATATCGACATACTCATACCCGTATTCCTGCGCGAATTCCCGGTTGCCGAAATCAGACGTGCTGTTGTCCACGATATGGACGCGCGCGACACTTGGCGCGTTCAGCGTGGCGGCCGATTGGCTCTGCGCCAGCGCCTTGTTGTAGATAACCAGCACCACATCAATACCGGCCATACGCGCCCCTCCTGCCGTAGAGCAGCAAATCTTTCGCGATGCAAAGCCGCCATTTTAGCCGCGTCAGCACACCGGCTTTGCCCCGCCCCGTCACCGTGCCGGCGTGCCGCCGGTACAGCATCAGCGGCTGGTCGATATACGCAACCTTTCCATGCCTTGCCGCCAGCAGCCCCAGCCATTGGTCGTGCATCGGTATGTCGTCCGGGAAGGGCAGCGCAATGTTTAGCAGATCGCGCCTTATCGCCATGCAGCAGCCAATGTAACGGTTCCGAATGATGTTGCGAATAATGCCAGGATGAAAGCCGTGCTCAAAAAAGCGCCCCAAAACGTTTTGCAGCGTTTCGTCCGTCACCGATGCGTTGTGCACCACCGCCGTCACGCCATCGCGCATCAGCTCGTCCAGCACGGCGGCCATCTTGCCCTCCCGCCACACGTCGTCCTGATCGGATAGGAACACGAACCGGCCAGCTGCATGCTTCAGAGCGAACTCGAAGTTTTTGATCACGCCCTCGCTCGGGCCGTCCATCACCCGAACCCGAGAGTCGCGTGCCGCAAAGCCCAGCGCGATTTCCTTCGACCTGTCGCCGCACGGGTCCACGGAGATCAGCAGCTCGTCCGCCGCATCCATCTGCGGCAATATCGAGCTTAACTGCTCAGCCAGGTATTTTTCTCCGTTGTATACGGCCATGACGACCGATGCGCGCACTGCCATATTGTTGTCCGCTTTCTCTCGATTCCAAAACCAAAAAAGCCTTGCGGCTTTCAGGTCCTTATTTTTCGGGATGAATATGAATCCATGTATTACCAGGCCTCAGCACGATCTGCTGGCCCTGGTCGTCGAAAAACACCGTCGGACTGTCCGCAGCGTCCTTTTTCCAGGTTCCTTTTATCAGCTTACCGCCTATGTAATAGTCCGCGCGGCCGCCGCCTGTCAAATTCCAGACCCTGTAAACATCCTTGGACTCATACGTCGAATACTGCACGATCACGTTCTTCACCGCCACCTGCTCACCCGTCTCGGCGGACTTAAACGCCTTGCCGTTCATGGAGCGCAGGTAAACGTCCCGTTCCGCGTCGTAGGAATACGACACAAAGTCCTTGTCGCCGGTACACATCTTCAGGCCGGCCGCCGTCCCGTCGTCGCCGGTATAAGCTGCCTCCGCGTCAAACAGCCATCCCAAAGGCTCCGGCTGATAATCGTATAATTGCTGTGCCATTCGCGGATACATCTCCACGTTATGCGGTGCGGACTTGCCGCTGACGCGCTTGTAAAACTCGCGGTACTTGCCGTCATATAGCCCGTCCACGTCGAACTTAATCTTGTTATAAAGGTCGTTCCCGTAAAAAGTGTAGGAAGGCGCCGATGTGTTTCCGTTACCGGATCCGCCGAAATGCATGAACACCGCATCCCACTCCTGCTGGATATACAGGAAGGAGACCCGTCCGCTGCGCACCGGCATCACGCTCTCCGGTATGTTGTCGGAAAAAACGCACACGAAACGCGTGGTACCGCCTTCCACCGGCACTTCATAGACCACATCCGCCGTCTGCAATCCGGTTTGCGGCCGGGCGGATGGCGAGTTCTCAATCACAACCATCACCGGCTTGTATTCCCCGCTGAACGGCAATCCGGTCGTGTAGGACACCGGCTCAGGCTCGGGAGTGGCTGTCGGCTCAGGCGTGGAACTGGGCGTCGGCTCAGGCTCGGGAGTGGCTGTAGGCTCCGGCGCGGCCGGCGTTTCATATGCTGATGGACCCGCGCTGCAGCCGGCCATCGAAAAAACAAGTAAAACAGCGATAACGACGAAGATGCTGCGTTTCATGAATCTCCTCCTGTATTCTTTACCGGTGTCCGGCACAGGAATTTTATCACAGCGCGGACAAGTTGACAAATAATTTTTATGGCTATTAGGATGAATCATCAATGACAAGTCCGTAAAATAGGCCAATGCCGGGTGTAGAATGTTGCCATAGTAACGGAAAAGGCGGAAAAGAGCTATGGCAGCGAAGAAACGTGTTG